>NZ_JBNPXB010000010.1:0-190144 GCF_050433525.1 Aminobacter sp. BE322
GAGCCCATGGAATATGTCCGTATCTGCGACGTCTACGGCGCCGGCTTCTACTACATCCCGGGCACCGAGACCTGCCTCAAGATCGGCGGCCTCGTCCGTTACCAGATCGACTGGGCCGACAACGATGACGGCTGGCGCAAGACTGCCCTCGCCCGCCTGAAGTTCGATGCCCGTTCGGAAACCGAATACGGCACCTTCAAGCGCTACATCGAAGTCGAGTTCAAGAACGGCGGCGGCTCGGACACCTTCGTCGACGACGACGGCGTTCTGATCTATGACGGCTACAGCAACTCGTCGACGGCGACGAAGCTGCGCTACGCCTACTTCGAACTCGGCGGCCTGATGGTCGGCCGCAACGACACCCTGTTCGACGGCGACCTGTCGGGCGAGTTCGACCTCGGCGGCGGCGACTTCGTCAACCAGATCCGCTACACCTTCGACGCCGGCAACGGCATCGCTGTGTCGGTCGGCCTGGAAGAAGAGCGCAACAACTACGACTACGTCCCGCTCGTCACCGGCAAGGTGTCGATCGCTCAGGGCTGGGGTTCGGTCGACCTGTTCGCCGGCTATGACGACTTCTACAGCGAGTTCGCTCTGAAGGGCATCGCCAAGATCAAGGCCACGGACGCCCTGACCGCCGAGCTGATCGCGACCTACGAGTCGGGCCCGACCTTCTGGAGCCTTGCCGACTTCTACGACGGCTACGAGTGGTCGGCCGGCGGCTACCTGAAGTACCAGGTCAACGAGAAGCTGGCGATCGGCGCCGGCGGCCAGTACTTCGCTGACCGTCACACCTGGGTCGACGCAACCTCCTACGCCGAGACCGACGCCGACGATTGGGCGATCGGCGCGGTTGTCGACTACACGATCGTCGAGAACCTGAACGCCAAGCTGGCTGTCAACTACAACGACGGCGACAGCTACGCCGACGGCGCGTTCAGCGGCTTCCTCCGCCTCGACGCCTCGTTCTAATCGACTGACGTCGTAAGCTATCGGCAGCCCGGGTTTCTCGCGAGACCCGGGCTGTCTTTATTCTACCGGCGGGATGCGCCGGGAACCTAACCGAAGGAAGGAGCAGCAGGACGCTGTAAGGCACGGATCGCGACAAGGGGAATATATTCGTGATGTTCCCGCAGGTTTGTCGTCGTCCACCGTCATCTTGTAGGCCGCCACCCGCTGGAGTACCAATTCCCTCCAGCGACAGGATGGCTGCCGACACTCATATGAAGAAGTCAACTTCACGGATCGATATTATGAGCGGCCACCATTCAGCCGCCCTGATGACCAATTGCAAAGTTACTTATGATTTCGGCACTATCAAAGAAGTAAAGTCATTCAGGGTTTTAGAACTTTTTTCTCAGTATAAAGACATTTTATGGGATGACGGAAAGCACAAATACAACGTCAGCTCCTTCATCGGCGAGATCGATGAAATTCTTCTTGGCGAACGCTTCAGCGCGTTTTCCCAGGAGACGCTCGATAGCCTGATAGGTTCCCTGCGCCAACGCGGTAACAGCAACGCGACCATCAACCGGAAGATGGCCGCTTTGAGCAAACTGCTGCGCAAGGCCTACAAGATGGGTGACATCCACAGCCTGCCGGAGTTCCGCCGCCAGAAGGAACGGGCAGGACGAATCCGCTTTCTCGAGATAGAGGAAGAGGATCGGCTCTTCGCCGCCATCAAGGCCAGGAGCGAGGACTGCCACCGGCTTGCGGTGTTCCTCGTCGATACCGGATGCCGCCTCGGCGAGGCGATCGGATTGATCTGGAACGACATCCAGGACACGCGCGTCAGCTTCTGGATCACCAAGTCGGGCCGCAGCCGCACGATTCCGCTGACAGTACGGGCGAAGGAAGCCGCCAGATGGCCGGCCGAGCGCGGTCCGCGCCCCAAGGGGCCGTTCGCGATGCTGACCCAGCCGCAGTTCCGTGCCGTCTGGAACGAGGCCAAGGACGAGGTCGGCCTCGGCAGCGATGCCCAGGTGGTGCCGCATATCCTGCGCCACACCTGCGCCTCGCGGCTGGTGCAGGGCGGCATCGACATCCGCCGCGTGCAGATGTGGCTCGGCCACCAGACGCTGCAGATGACGATGCGCTATGCCCACCTCGCCACCAACGACCTCGACCGCTGCGTCGTGGTGCTGGAGCGCCACTGAGACTGGCGCTGGCCACGGGGCCAACCGCCGACGGATGGGTGCAACGAGGGCGGCAGCGCAACAAAGCGCTGCACGCAGGGCATTTGTATCGTATAGGCAGGTGAATTCATTCGCCGCCCGCGCGGCCTTCGACAGACCACGAGTTGCCCCATGTCCATGCGCCCGCCGCTCACGCCCGTCATCCAGGCACTGCCCGTCACCGTTCCGTTCGTCGGGCCGGAAGCGCAGGAACGCGAGCGCGGCAAAGCTTTCCGGGCGCGCATGGGCGCCAACGAAAGCAGCTTCGGCCCCTCCCCCCGCGTCGTCGCGCGCATGGCAGAGGCGGCGGCCGAGATGTGGAAATACTGCGACCCGGACAATCATGAGCTCAAGGTGGCGCTGGCGCGGCATGTGGGCGTCGACGTTTCGAACGTCGTCGTCGGCGAAGGCATAGATGGGCTGCTGAACCTCGTCGTGCGCATGTATGCCAGGGAGGGGACGCCGGTCGTCACCTCGCTCGGGGCCTATCCGACCTTCAATTTCCACGTCGCCAGTGTCGGCGCGCGGCTGGTGCCGGTGCCGTTCCGCGACGACAAGGAAGACCTGGAAGGCCTGATCGCCGCGGTGAAGCGCGAGAATGCGCCGATCGTCTACCTGTCCAATCCCGACAATCCGATGGGCAGCTGGTGGGAGACGCCGGACCTTCTCCGCTTCATGGACGCCTTGCCCGAGACGACGATGCTCGTCCTCGACGAGGCCTATGGCGAGACGGCGCCGGCCACGGCGCTGCCGCCGGTCGACGTGTCGCGGCCGAACCTGGTGCGGATGCGGACCTTCTCCAAGGCCTATGGCCTCGCCGGCATACGCTGCGGCTATGCCTTTGGCGACGCCGAGGTGATCGCGAATTTCGAAAAGGTCCGCAATCACTACGGCGTCAGCCGGATGGCCCAGATCGCCGGCGCCGAGGCGCTGGCCGACCAGGCCTATCTGGCCGAAGTGGTGGCCAAGGTCGCCGCCGGGCGCGACCGTATCGCGGGGATCGCGCGCGACAATGGCCTCATGCCCCTGCCGTCTGCGACCAACTTCGTCACCGTCGACTGCGGCGGCGATGCGACGTTCGCGCTTGCGGTGATGCGCGGACTGCTTGCCCGCGACGTGTTCATCCGCAAGCCGATGGCGCCGGTGCTCGACCGCTGC
This sequence comes from Aminobacter sp. BE322, assembly GCF_050433525.1. Lineage (NCBI taxonomy): Bacteria > Pseudomonadati > Pseudomonadota > Alphaproteobacteria > Hyphomicrobiales > Phyllobacteriaceae > Aminobacter > Aminobacter sp. BE322. The sequence continues at coordinate 3,333 of NZ_JBNPXB010000010.1, forward strand.
ATCCGCGTCAGCGTGGGCCTGGACCACGAGATCGACATCTTCGCCGAAGAGCTGCCGAAGGCGCTCGCGGCTGCCCGCGACGGCTGACCGGCCGCAATCCCGCAACCTCGAATGGCAGGCCCGGGTGCGCCAAGATATATGCGCATATCCTAATTTATACAACGCGGCGCCGCGGCGAGCGGATCGCCCAGTACCGACCAGGCGAGCCGCGCCTTCAGGGGTGACTGATCGGGGTCAAGCTCGTCCACAGCCCGCGAAGACTCGCGCTTGAATTAATTGAACGTTTGTTTTATTAATTGCGGCCATTCTGGAGGAATGGCTGGTGGCACGCACTGCGGGATCCGACGGCGAAAGAACGGAAGCGGCGATCCGCGAGGCGGCGGTCGAGCTCATCGCCCGCCATGGCTTCGAGGCCGTGACGATGCGCCAGCTGGCGGCCGAGGTGGGCGTGCAGGCGGCCGCGCTTTACCGCTATTTCCCGACCAAGGAAGACCTGCTCCGCACGCTGATGCGGGAGCACATGGAGGGGCTGCTCGCGGCCTGGGAAGCGGCGCGCCCCGCCAATGACGACCCGGTCGCCCGGCTGACCGCCTATGTCGCCAACCACATCCGGTTCCATGTCGAGCGGCGCCACGCGACGCATGTTTCCAACATGGAGCTGCGCAGCCTTTCGCGCGATAATCTGACCGCGATCCTGAAGCTGCGCACGGCCTATGAGAAGGAACTGAGGTCCATCCTGCGCGACGGGGCGGAGGCCGGCGTGCTCGAGGTCGACGACACCGGGCTGACGGCGATGGCGATCATCCAGATGATTACCGGCGTGATCGTGTGGTTCCGCCCCGACGAACGCCTGTCGGTCAATGAGGTGACCGCGACCTATCTGGCAATGACGATGCGCCTCACCGGCGCCAAGTCCAAGACGGAGGAAACGCATGTACGACAGGACGCTGAACTTCGGGCTCGGTGAGGACGTCGACAGCCTGCGCGAGATGGTCAGGCGCTTCGCCCAGGAGCGCATCGCACCGCTGGCCGCCGAGATCGACCGCTCGAACGAATTCCCCGCCGAACTCTGGCAGGAACTGGGCGCGCTCGGCCTGCTCGGCATGACGGCCGACCCCGAATATGGCGGCTCGGGCCTGGGCTATGTCGCCCATGTGGTGGCGATGGAGGAAATCTCGCGCGCCTCGGCGTCGGTCGGGCTGTCCTACGGCGCGCATTCGAACCTCTGCGTCAACCAGATCAAGCGCTGGGGCACGCCGGAGCAGAAGGCGAAATACCTGCCCAAGCTGTGCAGCGGCGAGCATGTCGGCGCGCTCGCCATGTCGGAGAGCGGGTCTGGGTCGGACGTCGTGTCGCTGCGGCTCAAGGCCGAAAAGCGCAACGACGCCTATGTGCTCAACGGCTCGAAGATGTGGATCACCAACGGGCCGGACGCCGACACGCTGGTGGTCTATGCCAAGACCGATCCGGAGCGGAAGTCGCGCGGCATCACCGCGATGATCGTCGAGAAAACCATGAAAGGCTTCTCGGTCGCCCAGAAGCTCGACAAGCTCGGCATGCGCGGCTCGAACACGGGCGAGCTGGTGTTCGACAATGTCGAAGTGCCGTTCGAGAACGTGCTGCACGAGGAAGGCCGCGGCGTCGAAGTCTTGATGTCGGGCCTCGACTATGAGCGCGTGGTGCTGGCCGGCGGGCCGCTCGGCATCATGGCCGCCTGCATGGACGTCACCGTTCCCTACGTGCACGACCGCAAGCAGTTCGGCCAGCCGATCGGCGAGTTCCAGCTGGTGCAGGGCAAGCTCGCCGACATGTACACGACGATGAACGCCTGCCGCGCCTACGTCTATGCGGTGGCTGCCGCCTGCGACCGGGGCGAGACGACGCGCAAGGACGCCGCCGGCTGCATCCTCTACGCCGCCGAGAAGGCGACGCAGACCGCGCTCGACGCCATCCAGCTGCTCGGCGGCAACGGCTACATCAACGACTATCCCACCGGCCGGCTGCTGCGCGACGCCAAGCTCTACGAAATCGGCGCCGGCACGAGCGAGATCCGCCGCTGGCTGATCGGAAGAGAGATAATGGGGGAATAGCCCTGCGCGACAACGCCGCGCAGGGCAACTTTTCAATGCTCAACCAGGCTCACACCCCTCGCCTTCGCCCAGCGACCAAGAACCTGCAGCTCGTCCTGCCTGGCCGTCCGGTTGCCGAAGCCGCGCACCTGAACCGCACGGTTGCGCGGGTCGAGTTCGATCGTCAGCATGCGATCGGCCCTGCCGCCACCCGTCCGCCGCAGCGACCAGATGGAGGCCTGGCCTGCGATGCATTTTTCGGCGTAGGTCCAGACGCAATGGTGCATGGCCCGGCTTTCCGCAACGAGGTCGTCCGCCTTGGTGATCTGTACCACCGCGAACTCCTCGCCTCGGGCGCTGGCCTTTCTGTCGCTCGGACGCCACGACCAGTTGGCCAGCGGCGAGCCGGCCCAGCCGCCCTCGTCTTTCGACTGCCTGGCACCCGCCTCCCCGGCTCGACGGATCGCGGCATGCCGCTGGGCAGCCTGGATGCGCGCCACCATCGCGATGTCGCGATGCCAATCCTGCATCTGCCGCTGCAGCGACGTCAGCGTGCGCCCGCGCAGGCTGTATTGCGGGTCGCGCTCGAGACGCGCTGCGAGGTAGTCGCAGAGGTCGTCGATCTCCTCGATGGGAAGCGGGTTGGCTGCAAAGAAGCGCGCCACCTCCCGCCAGAAGGCAAGCTCGCATCTCAGCGTGCGCGAGATCTTGGAGCGGGCGATACGCTGGGCGACCGCCAGGTCGTTGGCGTAGGTGCGCACGATCGCCAGCCAGAAGGTCTCGCAGAAGTCAAGAACGGCCGGCGGATTGAGGAAGCAATGAACCTCCTTTCGCGTCAGCCATTCGGCAGCACCGGCCTTGTACAGCGACTGCCCGCCGGCCGCGGCGACATACCAGCGCTTGCGCAGCCTGATCTCGTCGCCGTCGAGCCCGCTGGAGTCGAGCCAGATATGCTCAAGATGCGCCGCCACAGGGTAGATCGCGAAGAGATATCGCGCGGCAGCCAGCCTCAGCCTTCCGGCGTCACGCGTCTTGAGTTTGGGGTGCCAGGCGTCGCGGTGTCGGATGGCGTTGCCAAAGCCGTCAAATGCCTCGTCCAGCGCCCGCTTGAAATCTGGCGGCTGGCGAACCGGACGGACAACCTGCCTCAGCGTCGCTTCATATGCCGCAATTCTCTCGCGCTCGGCCTCGTGCCGGCGCTTTATTCTGGAACGAGCCATAGCCGTTCAACCTCATCGAGAACCTGTCAGCCGGGCGCAAAGCGACAACCGGCACGGAATGTGTCGATTTCGATCGCGCAGACATGACGGACCTCCTTGGGTTGAACGGGCCGGCTACATAGTCGCAGGAATTGCAGGATGCAAGCTCAGTTAACGCTTGGGAATGTTAGGGGCGGTCCGGCGTGGCAAGACTGCATCAGGGCGTTGCCTGCCATCCGGTTTGCCGCAAAACGGCCGGCATGGCATAATCTTATTTTCTGCCACAGATCGAGGTTCATGCCATGACTGCGCCAGAGACGCCCGAGGGTTTCGCCGAGGAACCGCAGAAGCCGTACCGCTCCAGGATCCGGGAAGAACTGCTGCGCAAGCCGCCACGCTTCGAGCGCCTGCGCGTCGGCGACGGCGGACGCGTGGTGATCCCGGCTGCCATGCGGGAGGAGATGGGCATCAAGCCGGGCGACGATCTCGTGGCGCATGTCGAGAACGGAGAGCTGAGGCTGATCTCGCACCAGATGGCCCTCACCCGGGTCCAGGAAGAGATGGCAAAGTACAAGAAGCCGGGTGAGAGCGTTGTCGACGAGTTCCTGGCCGAGCGCCGCGCGATGTGGGGTGAAGAGTGATCGTGCTCGACGCCTCTGCCGTGCTGGCCGCCATGCTGCAGGAGCCTGGAGCCGACAAGGTGCATGCCGTCGTCCACAAGAGCGTGATCTGCGCGGTCAACGTCACGGAGGTCATCTCGAAGCTGATCGACAAGGGCTACGACGAAATCGCCGTGCGTGAGCAATACGAGTATTTGCGTCTCGACGTGGTACCGTTCGACCATCACCTGGCGCTGGTCGCCGGCCACCTTCGCGCATCGACACGCCACAAGGGCCTGTCGCTGGGCGATCGCGCTTGCCTGGCGCTGGCGATACTGACGGAGCGCACGGCCGTCACGGCCGACCGGAAATGGGCCGACCTCGATGTCGGCTGCAGAATCGAAATCATCCGCTGAGGACACATGGCGACCCTTCAATCCCAGCTCTCCCCCTCCTCCGAAGCCTTCAAGACCAATGCGGCGCGGCTGCGCGGGCTGGTGGCCGACATCAGGGAGAAGGCCCAGCATGTCGAGCGCGGCGGCTCGGAGGATGCGCGCAAGCGGCATACGTCGCGCGGCAAGCTTTTGCCGCGTGAGAGGCTGGCGCAGCTGCTCGATGCCGGCTCGCCCTTCCTCGAGGTCGGCCAGTTCGCCGCCTTCGGGCTCTATGGCGGCGACATCGCCTCGGCGGGCGTGATCGCCGGCATCGGCCGGGTCGAGGACACCGAGGTGATGATCGTGGTCAACGACGCCACCGTCAAAGGCGGCACCTATTATCCGATGACGGTGAAGAAGCATCTCAGGGCGCAGGAGATCGCGCTGCAGAACAACCTGCCCTGCATCTACCTGGTTGATTCCGGCGGCGCCAACCTGCCCAACCAGGACGAGGTCTTTCCCGACCGCGACCATTTCGGCCGCATCTTCTTCAACCAGGCCAACATGTCGGCGGCGGGCATTCCGCAGATCGCCTGCGTCATGGGCTCGTGCACGGCGGGCGGCGCCTATGTGCCGGCGATGTCGGACGAGACGGTGATGGTGCGCAACCAGGCGACCATCTTCCTCGCCGGCCCGCCGCTGGTGAAGGCAGCGACGGGCGAGGACGTGAGCGCCGAGGAGCTGGGCGGCGCGGACCTGCACACGCGCGTCTCGGGCGTGGCCGACCACTATGCGGTGGACGACGAGCACGCACTGGCGATCGTCAGGCGCATCGTCAAGAACCTCAATCGCAAGAAGGACATCGGGCTCGTCCTGAAGAATTCGATTCCGCCGCTTCATGCGCCGGAAGAGGTTTATGGCGTCATCCCGGCCGACATCCGCCAGCCCTATGACGTGCGCGAGGTGATCGCCCGCACGGTCGACGGCTCCGAGTTCGACGAGTTCAAGCAGAACTACGGCACGACGCTGGTGACGGGCTTCGCCCATATCCACGGCATGCCTGTGGGCATCATCGCCAACAACGGCGTGCTGTTTTCCGAGAGCGCGCTGAAGGGCGCGCATTTCATCGAGCTGTGCTGCCAGAGGAAGATCCCGCTGGTGTTCCTGCAGAACATCACCGGCTTCATGGTGGGCGCCAAATACGAGGCCGGCGGCATCGCCAAGGACGGCGCCAAGCTGGTGACGGCGGTGGCCACCGCCCAGGTGCCGAAGGTGACGATCATCATCGGCGGCTCGTTCGGCGCCGGCAACTACGGCATGTGCGGGCGCGCCTATTCGCCCCGCTTCCTGTGGATGTGGCCGAACGCCCGCATCTCGGTGATGGGCGGCGAGCAGGCGGCAACGGTGCTTGCCATGGTCAAGCGCGAGGGCATCGAGCGCAAGGGCGGCACGTGGTCGAAGGAGGAGGAGGCCGAGTTCCGCGCGCCGATCCTCGAAAAATACGAGCGCGAGGGACACCCGCTCTATTCGTCGGCCAGGCTGTGGGACGACGGCATCATCGACCCGGCGAAGACGCGCGAGGTGCTGGCGCTGAGCCTTTCGGCAGCGCTCAACGCGCCCGTCGGCGACACCAAGTTCGGCGTGTTCAGGATGTGACGGCGCCCGATGCAGGGTTCGCACATGGGTGGGTTGACGAGAGTGGCGGGGGCCGTACCCCCACCCCAAACCCCTCCCCACAAGGGGGAGGGGGACGACCTGGCCGCCGCTGCGACCAAAGCGGCCGAAGATTGGAGCTGGGCCGTAGTGGAACAAGATTCCCCTCCCCCTTGTGGGGCGGAGTCAGGGGTGGGGGTGATTTCAGATGCCTTGGCCCGCGCACGCGATCGGGCGTGGCACCGATTGGCGAAGGATGCAGGAGCCTTGAGCGAGAGCCCGCAACACCAGTCCGGTTCAGCCGGCCTGCGGCTGGTAGCGCAGGATGACGCCGCCGGTCTTGAGCGGCGTGGTCTGCGTGAGCTTCATCGCGAGTTCCCGGCCGGGCTTGAACAGCGGGTTGCCGGCGCCGAGCACGACGGGGGCGAGGCAAAGGCGGTATTCGTCGACGAGCCCGTGGGCGAGCAAGGTGTCGAGCAGGTCGGCGCTGCCGAAGACGTAGATGTCCTTGCCGGGCTCGCGCTTGAGCCGCTCGACCGCCTCGGGCAACTCACCTTGGAGCAGGCGGCTGTTGTTCCAGCTCGCCTGCTTCAGCGTGCGGGAGGCGACGGCCTTTTCGAGGCCGTTCATCATGTCGGCGATCGCGCCGGTCTCCTTGGACCAGTAGGCGGCCATGCCCTCGTAGGTCTTGCGGCCGAACAGCAGCGTGCCGATCTCGGCGCCCTGCTCGAGCGAGAAGGCCTCGAGCTCCTCGCCCCAGACGCTGGTGTGGAATGCGAGGTCCCAGGGGGTCGGGCCCTCGAAACAGCCGTCGAGGGTCATCAGGTTCCAGGCGACGATCTTGCGCATTTCCGCTCCTCCAATGTGATTGCATTATGCAACTGGTTTTCAGATTACACGACTGATCCGGTTTTGCAACCAGTTTTGAATTACGTGGCTGTCGAGCGTGGCGATACCCCCACCCCTAGCCCCTCCCCACAAGGGGGAGGGGGACCACGTCGGCACTCTTGCCACCCGGTTCGTCGACGGTCGGCGCCGGAAGGTCGTGCAACAACGCCCCCCTCCCCCTTGTGGGGAGGGGTTGGGGGTGGGGGTACAGGCCGGGCCGTTGAAGCAAGCAGACGCCACTGCGGTGCCCGGCAAAAGGAGGCCGCATGACACAGCGCATCTCCGTCATCGTCGCCGACATCACCACGCTCGACGTAGACGCCATCGTCAACGCAGCCAACCGCTCGCTGCTGGGCGGCGGCGGGGTGGATGGCGCGATCCATCGGGCCGCCGGGCCGGACTTGCTGGCCGAGTGCCGGCTGCTGGGCGGCTGCGAGACCGGCGACGCCAAGATCACCGGCGGATACCGGCTCAAGGCGCGGCATGTGATCCATGCCGTCGGCCCGATCTGGCACGGCGGCGGCGCGGGAGAAGCCGCACTGCTCGCCTCCTGCTACACCCGCTCGCTCGCCCTTGCCGCCGAACGCGGCCTTGCGAGCATCGCCTTCCCGTCGATTTCGACCGGCGTCTACGGCTATCCGAAGGACGAGGCGGCGAATGTCGCGGTGGCCGCCGTCGCCAGTCATATGCAGGACACAGCCATGCCGGGCAGCGTGATCTTCTGCTGCTTCGACGACGCTGCAGCCGATTTCCATCGCGCGGCACTCGCTGCACTCGGGAGCGACCATGGCTAGCGCGCTCCTTCCAATTCTTCACTTCGTTTCGGGGGAATGATGTTCTCGAAAATCCTCATCGCCAACCGCGGCGAGATCGCCTGCCGCGTCATCCGCACCGCCCGCAAGCTGGGCGTGAAGACGGTAGCGGTCTATTCCGACGCCGATGCGCGGTCGCTGCATGTCGCCATGGCCGACGAGGCGATGCATATCGGCCCCTCGCCCGTGGCGGAGAGCTACCTGCGCGGCGACGCCATCATCGCCGCGGCCAAGGCGACGGGCGCCGAGGCGATCCACCCCGGCTACGGGTTCCTCTCCGAAAACCCCGATTTCGTCGACCAGGTGACGGCGGCGGGGCTGGTGTTCATCGGACCGTCGGCGGCCTCGATCCGCGCCATGGGGCTGAAGGACGCGGCCAAGCGATTGATGGAGAAGGCCGGCGTACCGGTCGTGCCCGGCTATCACGGCGAGGCGCAGGAGATCGTCATCCTCGCCAGCAAGGCGCGCGAGATCGGCTATCCGGTGCTGATCAAGGCGCGGGCCGGCGGCGGCGGCAAGGGCATGCGCAGGGTCGACCACCCGGACGACTTCGCCGATGCGCTTTCCGGCGCGCGACGCGAAGCCAAGGCCGCCTTCGGCGACGACCGGGTGCTGGTGGAGAAATACGTCGACAAGCCGCGCCACATCGAGGTGCAGGTGTTCGGCGACAACCATGGCAACGCGGTGCATCTCTTCGAGCGCGACTGCTCGGCGCAGCGGCGCCACCAGAAGGTGATCGAGGAAGCCCCTGCCCCCGGCATGACGGCGGAACTGCGCACGGCGATGACCGACGCGGCGGTCAAGGCCGCCAAGGCGATCCAGTATTCGGGCGCGGGCACGATCGAGTTCATCGTCGACGCGTCCGAAGGGCTCAAGCCCGACCGGTTCTGGTTCATGGAGATGAACACGCGCCTGCAGGTCGAGCATCCGGTGACCGAGATGGTGACCGGGGTCGATCTGGTCGAATGGCAGCTCAGGGTCGCTTCGGGCGAGGCCCTGCCGGCGGCACAGAAGGAAATCCGCCTCGCGGGCCACGCCTTCGAGGCACGGCTCTACGCTGAGGATCCGGCCAAGGGCTTCCTGCCGGCGATCGGCACGTTGCACCACCTGCGCTTTCCAGCCGAGACGGCGCCGGGAACCGCGCTGCGGGTCGAGACCGGCGTGCGCGAAGGCGATGCAATCTCGCCCTATTACGATCCGATGATCGCCAAGATCGTGGCGCACGGGCCGGACCGCGCAACGGCACTGGCCGCCCTCGCCGATGCGGTCACCCGCACCGAGGTGGCGGGATCGATCACCAATGCAGCCTTCCTGGCCGCGCTGGCGCGCGACCCGGACTTCGCAGACGGCGACGTCGACACCGGTCTCATCGGGCGCAAGCAGGAGGCGCTGACCGTCACCACGGCGGCACCGAGCGGCCGAGCGGTGGCGCTTGCAGCGCTGGCGGCGACGGGTGCAAACGGACCCGACGGCTCCAACGATCCCTGGTCGAACCTCGCGGGTTATGCGCATTTCAACCCGACAGTGCGGCGCGTCGCCCTCGCCTACGGGGGAACGACAATCGCCGCGCATGTGACGGCGCGGACCGACGGGCGCTTCGAAGTGCGGCCGGACGGCGCCGACGCCTTCGTACTGTCGCCGCAAACCGCCGCCGATGGCGGTTCGACCGTGGCGCTGTGGCCCGGCCATGCCACGGTGTTCGAGAACGGCCAATCCTTCGACTTCGCGCTCAGCGACCCGTTTGCGCGGGCGGCCGAGATCGGCGAGAGCGGCTCGAGCATGCGCGCGCCGATGCCGGGGCTGGTCAAGCTGGTGCGGGCGGGCAAGGGCGACGCCGTGACCAAGGGCCAGCCGCTGCTGGTGCTGGAAGCAATGAAGATGGAGCACACCATCACGGCCACGCATGACGGGGTGATCCACGAGATCGCAGCGGAAGGCTCCCAGGTGACGGACGGAACCGTGCTGGTGCGGTTCGAGGAGTGACAGGTTAAGGCAGTAGGGCAGTAGGGCAGTAGGGGAGTAGGGAAACCGAAACTTGAGCCCTACTGCCTTGTTCCCTACTGCCCTACTGCCCTACTGCCCTACTGCCCTACTGCCCTACTGCCCTATTCCCTTATTCCCTTATTCCCCTACTCCCCTACTCCCCTACCCCGGATATCTCCATGGACACAAACAACGAGGCCGTGCCGCACAGGCAGTACGAAGACGTTCTCGCGCTTCTCACCGGCACGATGCTGGTGGCGCTGGGGCTGGTGCTCTACACCCATGCGGGACTGATCACCGGCAGTTCGGCGGGGCTGGCGCTGCTGATCCAATATGTGACCGGCTACGGCTTCGGCACCGTGTTCTTCGTCATCAACCTGCCCTTCTACTATCTAGCGGTGAAGCGGATGGGCTGGCCGTTCACATTGCGCACCTTCGCCGCCGTGGCGCTGATCTCGGTGCTGTCGCGGCTGACGCCGCAGTGGATCGGCATCGAAAGCCTCGACCCGCTCTATGCGGCGGTCGCCGGCGGCGGGCTGATGGGCATGGGGCTTTTGGTGCTGTTCCGGCACCGCGCCGGCCTCGGCGGCTTCAACATCCTGGCGCTCTACCTGCAGGACAATCACGGCATTCGCGCCGGCTATTTCCAGCTCGCGGTCGACCTCTCGATCCTCGTCGTGTCGCTGTTCTATCTCGACCTCGACAAGGTGGCGCTTTCGGTTGCCGGCGCCGCGGTGCTCAACCTGATCATCGCCATCAACCATCGCCCCGGCCGCTATGTCGGCATGAGCTGAGCCTCAAACGAAAGAGCCGCGCTCGATGGCGCGGCTCTTGCCGAAGCGGCCCGGGACGGCGTCAGTTCAGGGTCGGCTGCTTGGTCTTGCGCAGATAGGGCAGCACGCGCTCGAACTCGCCGAAGCGCTTGATGGCGTCCTCGTCCGACACCGCGGCCATGACGATGACGTCCTCGCCCTGCTTCCACTGCACCGGCGTCGCGACCTGGTGCTTGGCGGTCAGCTGGATCGAATCGAGCGCCCGCAGGATCTCGTCGAAGTTGCGGCCGGTCGACATCGGATAGGTCAGCATAAGCTTGATCTTCTTGTCGGGGCCGATGATGAAGACCGAGCGCACGGTGGCGTTGTCGGCCGGCGTCCTGCCTTCGGACGTCTCGCCGGCACCGGCCGGCAGCATGTCGAAGAGCTTGGCGACGGCAAGCGTCGGGTCGCCGATCATCGGATAGTCGACCTTGTTGCCCGACAGCTTCTCGATGTCGGCCTTCCACTTGTGGTGGCTCTCGACCGGGTCGACGGAGATGCCGATCATCTTGGCGTTGCGCTTGGCGAAATCGGCCTTGAGCCCGGCCATGTAGCCGAGTTCGGTGGTGCAGACCGGCGTGAAATCCTTGGGGTGAGAGAAGAGGATCGCATAGCCGTCGCCGATCCAGTCGTGGAAAGCGATCGGGCCTTCCGTCGTGTCGGCTCTAAAATCCGGAGCGGAATCATTGATACGAAGACTCATTGTCGGTTTCCTCCCAATCCAAACTCGACGCTTCGAACAGACCACGCCTGTGCCCTCGCTGAAACGGGGCGGCAGGTCGTGAATGGCGGCATTGTGCGCCAACGCCATTCAAAAGAAAACAGCGCGGCCACCCCTCGACCCAGCGACAAAATGACAATGGCCGGGACGGTGCCCGGCCATCGATCGATGCCGCGCGGCCCGGCTTATTGCGGGATCGGCGCGTACTTGCCGTTGCTCCACTGGTTGATGTCGTAGCTGGCGTTCTTGAGATCGCCCTTCTCGTCGAAGGTGACCTTGCCGACGACAGTGTCGATCGGCTCGCCGTTCTTGAGGGCCGCTGCGACCTTGGCAGGATCGTCGGAGCCGGCACGCTCGATGCCCTGGGCGAAGGCCTGGATGACGGCGTAGGAGAACAGTGTGAAGCCTTCCGGCACGAAGCCGCCCGCCTTGATCTTCTCGACCGCTTCCTTGGCCTCGGGCTTGGACTGCGGATCGGACGGGAAGACGAACATCGTGCCCTCGCCGGCGGGACCGGCGATCTGCCAGAACTCGGGCGAGGCGATCGAGTCGGGCATGATCAGCTGGAACTTGAAGTTCTGCTCGGCCGACTGGCGCAGGATGAGGCCGGCCTCGGGGTGATAGCCGCCGAAATAGACGACGTCGGCCTTGAGTTCCTTGAGCTTGGTGACCAGCGCCGAATAGTCCTTCTCGCCGGCATTGATGCCTTCGTAGAGGATTTCCTTGAGGCCTGCGGCGCCCATGGTCGACCGCACCGCATCGGCCACGCCCTGGCCATAGGCGCTCTTGTCGTGCAGGACGACGACGTTCTTGCCGGCATATTTCTTGGCGATCCACGGACCGATGAAGGCGCCCTGGGCGTCGTCGCGGGTGTAGAGCCGCATGATGGTAGGCCAGCCCTTGGCGGCTGCATCGTCGGTCAGCACCGGGTTGGACGAGGCCGGCGACATCATCAGCGCGCCGCTTTCGGCATAGACGGCGGAGGCCGGGATGCTCGAGCCCGAGCAGGCGTGGCCATCGATGAAGTTGATGCCGTTGGCGACGATGCGGTTGGCGACCGAGACCGCCTGCTTGGGATCGCAGACGTCGTCCTCGACGGAAAGCTTGACCTGGCGGCCCATGACGCCGCCCTTCTCGTTGATGGCCTTGACCGCCGCCTCGGCGCCCTTGCGGAACTGGTCGCCGATGTTGGCGAGCTGGCCGGTCATCGGCCCGACCACCGCAAAGGTGATCTCCTGCGCGAACACCGCGCCGGCGCTGAGCGACAGGCCGACGAGGGCCGCCCCGATGGTACGTTTCAGATGCATCTTGTCTCCTCCCTTGTGCCTGCAGGAGATGCCATTTCGCGTCTCGCTTGCAATTGCCGCATGCTTTTCACCCGCGCCCGACATTGTCTTGGCGCATGGGCGGGGAGCCATTGTGCCTGTGCGGCCTTCGCCTAGCAATCCGGGCGTGTGCCGGGCCCCACAAGCGAGAAAGCCGCGCCGGCCTTGTTTCGGCCGGTCGCGGCTTTGTCACGGAACGCTTCGCGGGGCATCTTCGTCCCCGTCGCAGCCTTGCCTGCCCTGTCAGTCCGGCGCGCCTCGCCCGTCCTTCAAGCCGTCGCGCTCTCGTTGTTGGGGACCGCCGCCCGCGGCAGCCCCGGCCTTCCCCCGAAGTTCTTTCTCAGTGCGCCGTCATCCATTCGCGCGCTTCGCGCAGGGCCCGTGCGATGTCGGTCTTGGACATCGTCATCGACAGTTCCGAGCGAAGCTCGGCGGCGTGGGCCGATCCCTTGATCGCTGCGATGTTGAACCACTTGTGGGCGGCGACGACGTCGACGTCGCAGTCCCGGCCGGTCGAATACATCATGCCCAATTCCACAAGGATGTCGGCCTGAGCGGTGCTGCCCATCGCACCGAAGCCGGCTTCAAAGATCTCGAAACGTGCCATTTTCTTGTCCCCTGTCCGTCTCCCGGAGCGGGCCAACCGGTGTCTTCCGGAGCCGCTCTCTCGATGCTTCCGAGGATGCCGGCGAACCTTGAATCCGCCGTAAAATGGCTTGCTTAACCCGAGGAAAACAAACCTCAAACAAAGGGTAAACCTCGGAATTCATTAAGGATGGGAAGCCTTGCGGCGTCTGGGATTTGAGAAAAATGCGCTGAAAATGCATGCGTCGCGGCGAAAGCCTTTGATAACCACGCCTGAGCTTTGCGCTGGCCGCGGGCGCGCTGCCGGAGACGAAATATCCCGATGGAAGTGCCAAAAAATGCTGCGGTCTTACCCAGCGGCACCGCTTCCGTTTTCGGCACGGCTGATTTACGCTTACGTTTGCGTAAACGTCAGGCGGGGGAGATGCCTGCGAGCAAGACACCAACCGGGAGGATTTCAATGTTTGGCAAGATGAGCCTGGCCGTCGCGGCCACCATGATGCTGGCGGGTGCGGCTATGGCCGATCCGATCGAAGGCAACTGGAAGACCGAAGCCGGCTCGACCGCGGCGATCGAGACCTGCGGCGGCAGCTTCTGCATCACGCTCAAGGACGGCAAGCATGCCGGCAAGAAGATCGGCACGTTCAAGGCCGACGGCGACAACGCCTATTCGGGCAAGATCACCGATCCGGCCAACGACAAGACCTACACCGGCAAGGCCACGCTCGCCGGCTCGAACCTCAAGATGAGCGGCTGCGTGTTCGGCGGGCTGATCTGCAAGAGCCAGAACTGGAAGAAGCTGTAAGAGAGCGAGGAGGGAATAGCGAGTAGGGAAATAGTGAGTAGCGGAGGGATCGCCGGCCGGAGCCGACAAGCCCCCCCCACTACTCACTACTCGCTATTCCCTATTCGCTTCCGTCACGCCCTGGCCCGCTGGCCGAACAGGATCTTCTGCGCGTCCTTGTCGTCGGCGACGTTGCGGCGGCGTTCTTCGCCGACGGCCAGCCCGCGGATGACCGCCGGGCGGGCGAGCAGGGTTTCGAACCAGCGCTTGAGGCGGGGGAACTCCTCGAGGTCCTGGCCCTGGTTCCTGTAGGGCTTGACCCAGCCGAGCGAGGCGATGTCGGCGATGGAGTAGTCGCCGGCGAGGAAATCGCGGTCGGCCAGGCGCTTGTCCATCACGCCGTAGAGGCGATTGACCTCGTTGGTGTAGCGGTCGATGCCGTAGGCGATCTTCTCCGGCGCATACTGGCGGAAGTGATGGGCCTGGCCGGCCATCGGGCCGAGGCCGCCGACCTGCCAGAACAGCCACTGGTCGACTTCGGCGCGGCCGCGCTCGTCGGCCGGATAGAACCTGCCGAACTTGCGCCCGAGATATTGCAGGATGGCGCCGGACTCGAAGATCGAGATCGGCTCGCGGCCCCACTTGCCGTCGGCGGTCGGGCCTTCCGGGTCGACGATGGCCGGCATGCGGTTGTTGGGCGCGATCTGCAGGAAAGACGGCTCGAACTGTTCGCCCTTGCCGATGTTGACGTATTTGACCGTGTAGGGGACGCCGAGTTCCTCGAGCATGATGGAAATCTTCCAGCCGTTGGGCGTCGGCCAGTAATACAGCTCGATCGGCGATGTCTGAGTGGTCATTCCACGGTCTCCGTTGGTGAGCGATGAGCTGGAGATATGCGTGGGAAGCGCAAACACAACCCCGCCAGCCCGCCGCCAGCCGTCAATAAATTTGAACCGAAGATGAACGGAGGTCTCAGAGCCCGTTCAGCCGCCGCGCCGCATATTGCCCGTCATCCAAGGGGGATACGCCAAATGCTCGCTCGCCGGTTCACCATAGTCTGCCTGCTCTCGGCACTGTTCGGCATCCTGTTTGCCATGCTGGTCGCCGAGACCAGCCGCCCGGCTCGGTCGTGGGGCATTGGCCAGGTGGTGCCCTGCGTTTTCGAGGAAGGCATGAACTGCAAGCCGCCCTTGCGACACTAACAAACGAAGAGATCAACCAGTTCCAGCCGAAAAGAACACGAAGATGACCCGCACCGCCCTCCAGATCGCGAAGTTCGCCCGGCTCCTGCCGCGTGCCGTGCTGATCCTGCTGGTGCTCGCCGCCCCGGTCCTGGCCGTGCCGCAGCTGCGCGCCGACAACGGCTCGACGATCGAGGCGCCTGCGGCGCGCAAGGGCGGCGTGGGTTTCGTGCTGCTGGTCAGCCTGCAGCGCGGCTGACGTTGGGAGACGGCGCGGCAGCCCCCTCCCAACAGTCACAATTGATCTCTATAATGGGTCATGGAAAAGCGAATCTATCCCGAACCCATCGAATCCATCCTGACGCCGGAGCCGTTTCCCCGGCAGAGCTTCACCGATGCCGCCAAAGCGGTGGAGGCGCTGAAGCGGCTCTATGACCGCAACACCGCGTTTTTGCGCGAAGCCTTCGCCTCGCTCGCGCACGGCACGCCGGCAAGGCGCTTCCGCGCCTGCTACCCGGAAGTCGGCGTCATCACCTCGTCCTACTCCCAGGTCGATTCCCGCCAGGCCTACGGACACATGCCGACGCCCGGCAACTTCACCACGACGATCACCCGGCCCGACCTGTTCGAGAGCTACCTGACCGAGCAGCTGAAGCTGATCATGCGCAACCACGGCGTACCGGTCACGGTGTCGGAATCGTCGACGCCGATCCCGCTGCACTTCGCCTTCATCGAGGGCACCCATGTCGACGGCGCGGCGGCCGACCGCATCCAGCGGCCGATCCGCGACCTGTTCGACGTGCCGGACCTCGACGGCACCGACGACCACATCGCCAACGGCACCTTCGAGATCATGCCCGGCGAGGCACGGCCGCTGGCGCCGTTCACCGCCCAGCGCATCGACTATTCGCTGCACCGGCTGGCGCACTACACGGCGACCACGCCGAACCACTTCCAGAACTTCGTGCTGTTCACCAACTACCAGTTCTACATCGACGAATTCGTGGTCCTCGCCCGCAGCCTGATGGCCAAGGGCGGCGGCGGCTATTCCGAATTCGTCGAGCCGGGCGGCGTGGTGACCAGGGCCGGCGCCACCGAACCCTCCGAGGGCACGCCGCCGGCGCGCCTGCCGCAGATGCCGGCCTACCATCTCAAGAAGCCCGGCCATGGCGGCATCACCATGGTCAATATCGGCGTCGGCCCGTCCAACGCCAAGACGATCACCGACCACATCGCGGTGCTGAGGCCGCATGCCTGGCTGATGCTCGGCCACTGCGCCGGCCTGCGCAACACCCAGGCGCTGGGCGACTACGTGCTGGCGCACGCCTATGTGCGCGAGGACCACGTGCTCGACGACGACCTGCCGGTGTGGGTGCCGATCCCGCCGCTGGCCGAGGTGCAGGTGGCGCTGCAGGAGGCGGTGGCCGAGGTGACCGGGCTCACCGGCTACGACCTCAAGCGCATCATGCGCACCGGAACCGTTGCGACCATCGACAACCGCAACTGGGAACTGCGCGACCAGCGCGGCCCGGTGCAGCGGCTGTCGCAGTCGCGGGCGATCGCGCTCGACATGGAATCGGCCACCATCGCCGCCAACGGCTTCCGCTTCCGCGTGCCCTACGGCACGCTGCTGTGCGTCTCGGACAAGCCGCTGCACGGCGAACTGAAGCTGCCGGGCATGGCGACCGAATTCTACAAGCGCCAGGTCGCCCAGCACCTGACGATCGGCATCCGCGCCATGGAAAAGCTCGCAGAGATGCCGATCGAGCGGCTGCACTCGCGCAAGCTGCGCAGTTTCTCGGAGACGGCGTTCCAGTAGGGCGCCGCACCGACCATCAATGGGCCGCAATTCCGGCGACATGAAGCTGGCATGACGACAATGGCCTTTCGCAAGCTCGGCAAGACCGCCTGTTTCGCGGCGATGATGCTGCTTTCGCTGCCGCTGGTCGCCGGGTTCTTCGGCGCCTGGCATCCGGCGCTCGATTCCTTCGCGCATTTCCGCGCCCATCTCGCGGTGCTGATGATGCTCGCCGCGCTGCCGCTGGTGCTGACGTCGTTCCGCTGGCCGGCCGCGGCGGCCCTCGCCTTCGGCGCGGCGTCGCTCGCCTCCACGTCGTCGACGCTGACCTTGCCCATCGTCGGTCCGGTGCAGGCCTCGTTCGAGCCGCGGGCGGAGGGCCGGCCGGTGTATCGCATGATGCAGATGAACCTGCGTTTCGACAACGCCACGCCCGAGCGCGTGCTGTCGCTGGTCGGCCGCATGCAGCCCGACATCGTCACGCTGGAGGAGGTGTCGGACATGTGGGAGGCGAAGCTCCGGCCGCTTTCCGCCCGCTACCCGTACAGCAAGTTCTGCAGCCATCCGAACGGCGTGTTCGGCGTGGCGATCCTGTCGCGCCGGCCCTTCGCGGAAGGGTCCGAGCCGCAATGCTTCGACGGCGGGGCGCTGGCCGTCGCCAAGATCGACTTCGGCGGACGCACGGCGGACGTGGCGGCACTGCACCTCGGCTGGCCCTGGCCGTTCGAACAGTCCCAGCAGATCGACGACCTGCAGGGCCCGCTCGCCGCGCTCGACCAGAACGCGGTGCTCGGCGGCGACTTCAACGCCACGCCCTGGAGTGCGGCGGTGGCGCGCGTCGCCAAGGCAGGCGACCTGACCCGGATGCCGGCCGCCGGCCGCACCTGGCTGGAACTGGCGCTGCCCGAATTCCTGCGCTTCGCCGGCCTCACCATCGACCACGTGATGGCCAAGGGCGACGTGATGGTGCATTCCGTCACGATGGGCGACTATGCCGGCTCGGACCACCGCCCGCTGCTGGTGGAGTTTTCCTTCCGCGATACAGCGACCCAGCCCGAGGACGAGAGCACGACCGTGTCGGCGGAAGCTGTCTCGACGCCGAGAAGCTAGAGCGTTTCCGCTTTTCTTCGAATCGCGGAACCGCTCTATCTCTTTGTTTTGACGCAATTCCGGACGGAAAACCGCTGCGCACTTTTCCTGGAATGGCTCTAGCGTCCGTCTTCGCGCGCGAGCGCCTCGATCAGGCGGTCGACCCGGCCGCCCTCGGCATGCTCCCGCGCATCGAATGCGAGCTGGCGCGCCTCGTAGCCGGCAATGACCCGGTCGACACGGGCCTTGACCTCGCGCCGCGCGCCGATGCAGCCCCGGTCCACCGGCAGCGACAGGCCGCGCACCGCGCGCTCGGCCGCGTCCACCATCTCGCGGGCGAGCCGGGCATGGGTCTCCTCATGCCGGCGGGCACCGGCGAGGAACGTGCGCCAGCGGCTTTCGACAGCCGGCGGCAGCGGGTCGGACGCCTCGGGATAGATGAAGGTGATCGACAGCCTGGCGTCGGCACGGCGCAGGCGGCACATGCCGCCGCGCTCGCCGACGTCGAACGACCAGGTGACGGTGTATTTGGTCTGCGCGATGGCACGCGTCAAAAAACCGTGGCGCGGACCGTTGCGGTCCATCGACCGCAGCAGCTCGGTTCCGGTCGTGCCGGAAACGGCATAGCCGCGCGTCATGGTGGTCTGTTTGACGCCTGCATCCGCCGGCCCCAAGGCGGTCACGGCCCCGGCCAGGACTACGATCAAGGCACATGCGATGCGGGACACGCCGAACTCCGCTGCTCGCGCAAGCTCAGCATATCCCGCCGCTTCGTTCAACGCGGCCGGCCGGCCGCGTCGCCGGATCACATGTTGGGGTAGACCGGCCCCTCGCCGCCCTGCGGCGGCACCCAGTTGATGTTCTGGTTGGGATCCTTGATGTCGCAGGTCTTGCAGTGCACGCAGTTCTGCGCGTTGATGACGAACTTCGCATCGGCATGGCCGGGCTCGCCGGCAATCGCGTTGCCGTCGGCATCGACCCATTCGTAGACGCCGGCCGGGCAGTAGCGCGTCGAGGGGCCGGCGAAGACACCGTATTCCGACGTCTTCTGCAGGCTAGCGTCCTTGACCTGGAGGTGAACCGGCTGGTTCTCCTCGTGGTTGGTGTTGGACAGGAACACCGACGACAGGCGGTCGAAGGTGAGCACGCCGTCGGGCTTGGGGTAGTCGATCTTCTTGTGCTTCGAGGCCGGTTCGAGCGACTGGGCGTCGGTCTTGCCGTGCTTGAGCGTGCCGAAGGGCGAGACGCCGAACAGCGTGTTGAGCCACATGTCGAGGCCGCCGAGGCCGACGCCGAGGATGGTGCCGAAGCGCGACCACAGCGGCTTGACGTTGCGGACCTTCTTCAGGTCCTTGCCGATGTCGGTGGCGCGCCAGGCGGCCTCGTAGGAAGCGAGTTCATCATTGGCGCGGCCGGCGGCAATGGCTTCCGCGACGTGCTCGGCGGCGAGCATGCCCGACAGCACGGCGTTGTGCGAACCCTTGATGCGCGGGACGTTGACCAGGCCGGCCGAGCAGCCCATCAGCACGCCACCGGGGAACGACAGCTTCGGCACCGACTGGTAGCCGCCCTCGGTGATGGCGCGGGCGCCGTAGGACAGGCGCTTGCCGCCCTCGAAGGTGCCGCGGATCGCCGGATGCGTCTTGAAGCGCTGGAATTCCTCGAACGGCGCGAGATAGGGGTTCTTGTAGTTGAGGTGGACGACGAAGCCGACGGCCACCATGTTGTCTTCGAGGTGGTAGAGGAACGAGCCGCCGCCGGTCTTGAAGTCGAGCGGCCAGCCGAACGAGTGCTGGACGAGGCCCGGCTTGTGCTTCTCGGGCGCGACCTGCCACAGTTCCTTGAGGCCGATGCCGAACTTCTGCGGCTCCTTGCCGGAACCGAGATCGTACCTGGCGATCAGCTGCTTGGCGAGCGAGCCGCGCGCGCCCTCGCCGATCAGCACGTACTTGCCCATCAGCGCCATGCCGGGGGCGAAGCCGGGGCCGTGGCTGCCGTCGCGCTCGACGCCCATGTCGCCGGTGTAGACGCCGGTGACGGCACCCTCGTCATTGTAGATGAGGCCGGCGGCAGCGAAGCCCGGATAGATCTCGACGCCGAGCGCCTCGGCCTTGGTGGCCAGCCAGCGGCAGACATTGCCGAGCGAGACGATGTAGTTGCCGTGATTGTTCATCAGCGGCGGCATCAGCAGGTTGGGCAGGCGGAACGAGCCGGCCGGCCCCAGGACGAGGAAATGATCGTCGGTGACGGGGGTCTTGAACGGATGGTCGGGATCCTGGCGCCAGTCGGGCAGCAGGCGGTTGATGCCGATCGGGTCGACCACGGCGCCGGAGAGGATGTGCGCGCCCACCTCGCCGCCCTTTTCGAGCACGACGACGGAGAGATCGGGGTTGACCTGCTTGAGCCGGATCGCCGCTGCCAGGCCCGCCGGCCCAGCGCCGACGATGACAACATCGAATTCCATGCTCTCGCGTTCGACTTCGCTCATCTATCCCTCCGCTTTGGCTCGCCCTGTCCCAAGGGCAGAATTGGCTAAGCGCTGCATAGCGCATCGTTTGGAAACGTCAAACCGGACCATTCAGCACATCGGCCATTCGGACGGGTGAAGCCTTCCAAACACAGCGATTTATATTACGTTAACGTAAAGGTCAAAATATTTAACCTTCCGGCGGTGGGCACAGCCCCTTAGTGTCGATGCGCAGGTGACAGTCATCAGCCAGCCGTCCGTCTCTTTCATGCGCCCCAACGTGCCCAGCAGGACAGGACCGAAGCGCCTCCTCTCCAGACGCCACATCCTGGCCGGGGCTGCCCTCCTTGTTGCGACATGGCTGCACGGCGAAAGTCGCGCTCAGGAGAGCGAGGGCGATCAGAAGGTCTGGAATGCCGGCGCTTACTCGTTCTCCGACGAACTCGGCGGCTTCCGCATCACCTCCGTGTCTGGCACCGGAACTCGGGAGGACCCGATCGTCATCCAGGAAGAGCTCGAATCCTCGTCACCGGTGACGCTGACGATCCGCACGATCAGGCCGATCAGGCCCTTCGACAGTTCCGGCTTCTACGCCAACGGCATCCTGTTCATGCGCATCGAGGCCCTCAACAACAGCGGCCAGGCCTGGGTCGAGTTCGAGTTCGAATTGCAGGAGATCGAGGGCAAGGCGAGCGTCTTCGGCGACGGGCTGTCCTTCGACCAGCGGCGCACCGACAACGTCAACATCTCCTCCGACAACTTCGCCGAATACAGCCGCGACTTCGAACCCTACGACCGGCTGCGCTATACCGACGGCAAGGTGGACCCCCGCGAGGTCGCCGGCTTCAGCTTCCTGGTGACCGACTATACGCCGCGCTGGCGCTTTTATCTGGTGCAGGACCCGCGCATCCCCTCCTCGTGAACTTGCAAATCGGCGCCGCAGCGTCGAAAGTGGGACATGGCCTCCATTTCGGGAAATGTACGTCCGGATCTGCGCGATCTGCTCGCCTTCTATGCGGCGGCGGGCGTGGACGACGCGCTTGCCGATGAGCCGATCGACAGGTTCGCCGAGAGCGCGCAGCGCCAGGCTGTCCCGGAAGCCGCAAGACCGATGCAGGCCGAACCCGGCCGGCCGGACCGGAACATGCCCGAGCGGGCTGCACCGCCGCCACGCCCCGCGGCCGCGGCAGCCGTGCCGGACGAGGCACAGGCCGCTGCCGCGCGCGAACTGGCCGGCAAGGCGGCGACGCTCGACGAGTTGCGGCAGATCATGGAGAGTTTCGAAGGCTGCAACCTCAAGGCCACGGCGAAGAGCATGGTGTTTGCCGACGGCAACCCGGCGGCCAACCTGATGCTGGTGGGCGAGGCCCCGGGCCGCGACGAGGACCTGGAAGGCCTGCCCTTCGTCGGGCGCTCGGGCCAGTTGCTCGACCGCATCCTCGCGGCGATCGGCCTCGACCGGAAGTCGGCCTACATCGCCAACGTCATTCCGTGGCGGCCGCCGGGCAACCGCACGCCGACGCCGCACGAAACCGAGATCTGCCGCCCCTTCATCGAGCGGCAGATCGCGCTGGCCAACCCCAAGGTGCTGGTGACGCTCGGCGGACCGTCGGCAAAGCTGCTCGTCGGGTCGCCCGACGGCATCCTCAGGCTGCGCGGCAACTGGAAGACCCACACGACCGCCCAGGGCACGGTCATTCCGGTGATGCCGACGCTGCATCCCGCCTATCTGCTCAGAAATCCCGCCCACAAGAAGCTTGCGTGGCGGGACTTCCTGGAGGTCAAGGCGAAGCTGCGCGAACTCGGCAGCCTGTAGATCAGGCCACCGCCGCGGCCCCGGCGCGGCGGATCCCGCTAAACTGCAGCCCTGTGAAAACCGCCACGACGAGCGCCTGACCCGCCACGAAGGCAATGCCGAGCGCGTTGGGCGACACCGCGCCGGAAACGAGCAGGGCGAAGCTGCCGATCACCCAGAGCGCGTTGAGGACGACGATGCAGGAGAGGACCTGCTTCGACACCGCGGCGCGGCGCGCCACCACCACCAGCATGGCGACGAAGGGGACCAGCGCCAGACCGGCCCACAGCAGCAACGTTTCCGGCAAGTCGAGCAAGGACGCAAGCAACGGCGCCCCAACGATCGCAAGCAAGCCCGTTGCGCCTGTTGCGAGCGCGTCGACATAAAGGGCGTTGCGGAGGAAGGGCGTGACGGCGACGGACATGAGATGCTCCTGAGGTTCGGTTTCGAGGAGGCTTCGCAACAGCTGCGACTGCCTTCCTGTCACCAACCATCCCACCGCCATTGCGGCATTGCGATTACGTCCGAGGTAATGGAAACGAGAAAACCCTCGCGCTAGGTTGCCGCCATGGACACGAACCCGAACCCCGTAGGCAACCTCATCCGCGAATGGCGCATCAGGCGGCGCATGAGCCAGCTCGACCTCGCGATGGAGGCCGAGATCTCGCAGAGGCACCTGAGCTTCATGGAGAGCGGGCGCTCGCTGCCCTCGCGCGAGATGGTGCTGCGTCTCGCCGAGCGGCTTTCCGTGCCGCTGCGCCAGCGCAACCGGATGCTGCTTGCGGCGGGATATGCGCCGAGCTTCGGCGAACGGCCGCTGGATCACCCCTCGCTGGCGCCGGCGATGGATGCGGTGCGCATGGTGCTCAAGGGGCACGAACCCTATCCGGCGCTCGCCGTCGACCGCCACTGGAACCTGATCGAAGGCAATGCCGCGCTCGCCCTCCTGCTCGCCGGCGTCAAGGACGCCGCGCTGCTGGAGCCGCCAGTGAACGTGCTGAGGCTCAGCCTGCATCCCGGGGGCGTCGCGCCGCGCATCGTCAACCTGCACGAATGGCGGGCGCATCTGATCGAACGCCTGAAGCACCAGAACGACACGGCCGGCGACCCGGTGCTCGCGGCGCTGGAGAAGGAATTGCTCGGCTATCCGGACGGACCGCGGCCGGGACGGCCGGTGCAGGGCGACGCCAACATCATCGCCCATCCGCTCAGGCTGCGCGTCGGCGACGCGGTGCTGTCGTTCATCAGCACCACCACCGTGTTCGGCACGCCGCTGGACGTCACGCTCTCCGAACTCGCCATCGAATCCTTCTTCCCCGCCGACGAGGAGACGGCGGCGCGCCTGAGGGCCCTTGCGGCGGAATAGCTATTGCGGCGGCGCCGCCTTCTTGGCTGCCTTGCGCTCGATGCCGAGGCGCCGCTCGCGCAGGATGATGAAGATGCCGGCGCCGATGACTATGGCGCCACCGACCAGCGTGTGGATGGTCGGCAGGTCGCCGAAGACAATGTAGCCGACGACGATGCCGAGGATCAGCGAGGTGTATTCGAAGGGTGCCACCGTCGACGCCTCGGCGTGCCGGTAGGCCTCGGTCATGAACAGCTGGGCGATGCCGCCGCAGACCCCGCCCGTGACCAGGAGCGCGGTCTGCTGCCACGACAGCGACTGCCAGCCGAAGGGGATGGTCAACAAGGCCATGGCGCTCGCGCTCAGCGAGAACCACAGCACGATCGTGGCGGTGCGTTCGGTGTGGACGAGGTTGCGCACCAGGAGCATGGCGATGGCCGAAAGCGAGGCGCTGACGAGCGCCGCGACGACGCCGATGGCCGCCTTGTCGCCCAGGCCGGCCCCGGAGGTGAACAAGGTGAGCTTGGGCCACGAGACGATGACGACGCCGATAAGGCCGATGGCGACCGCGGTCCAGCGATACATGCGCACGTTCTCGCCGAGGAACAGCGCGCTGAAGACGACGACCAGCAGAGGCTGTGCGTAGTTCAGCGTGATCGCCTCGGGCAGCGGTAGCTGGGTGAGCGCGAAGAAGCCGAAGCCCATGGCCATCACCCCCACAAGTCCGCGCATGATGTGCCCGAACGGCCGCCTGGTGACGAAGGCGGTGCCGAGTTCGCGCCTGAAGGCGAGAAAGACGAGAATCGGAAAGATGGCGAAGAATGACCGGTAGAAGACGATCTGACCGGCCGGCACCTCGCCGGTCGCCTTGATGGCGGTCGACATGCCGACGAAGACGGCGACCGAGACGACCTTGAGGGCGATTCCGACGAGCGGCGACGAAGCGCCCTGACTTCCCTGGTGCATCACTTCTGCCGGGCCGCCTCTATTGCCGCCCAGACGCGCGCCGGGGTCGCCGGCATTTCGATGTGGTCAATCCCGTAAGCCCTGTACAATGCATCCGTCACCGCGTTGAGCGCCGCAGGCGTGGCGCCGATGGTCCCCGCCTCGCCTGCCCCCTTCATGCCCATGGCATTGGTGGTCGAGGGCACGTTGCGCGTCTCGAAATGGAAGGACGGCACGGTGTCGGCGCGCGGCACCGCGTAGTCCATGAAGCTCGCCGTCAGCAGTTGCCCGTCCTCGCCATAGACCGCCTCCTCCGACAGCGCCTGGCCGATGCCCTGGACTACGCCGCCATGCACCTGGCCGGCGAGCAGCAGCGGGTTCACGGTCGCGCCGAAATCGTCGACGATGGTGTAGGCGACGACCTCGGTCGTGCCGGTGTCGGGATCGATCTCGACCTCGCAGATATGGGTGCCGTTGGGATAAGTCGCCTCGTCCTGAACGAACTCGCCCATCGCCTTGATATCGTCGGGATTTTTGGCCGCGGCGTGAAGGCCGGCGAAGGAGATGACGCGGTCGGTGCCGACGATGCGCGCCTCGCCGTTGCCAAGCTCGATGTCAGCGGCGGAGGCCTCCAGCTCGTCGGCGGCGATCTTCCTCAGCTTTTCCGCCAGCGCCTCGCCGGCACGGGAGGCGGAGACGCCGCCGAGCGGGATCGAGCGGGAGCCGCCGGTGCCGCCGCCCTTGGCGAGCTGGTCGGTGTCGCCCTGGTGCACGCTGATGCTGGTCACGTCGAGATCGAGCTTTTCGGCGACGAACTGGGCATAGGCGGTGGCGTGGCCCTGGCCGTTGGACTGAGTGCCGATGAACACCGACACGGTACCGTCGGCGTTGAGCTCGACCCGCGCGGGCTCGGAGCCGGCAAAGGCGCAGGCCTCGATGTAGGTCGCCATGCCGATGCCGCGGATCTTCCCCCGCGACCTGGCCTCGGCGAGCCGATCCGCAAAGCTTGCCCAGCCTGCGCGCTCCATGGAGAGGTCCATGTGCGCCTCGAACTCGCCGACGTCGTAGTTCCTGCCGGTCTGGGTGCGGTAGGGGAACTGCTCGGGGCGGATGAAGTTGCGGCGGCGGATCTCGTCGACCGGGAGCCCGAGTTCGCGGGCGCAGGCATCGACGAGCTTCTCGACCAGAAGTGCGGCCTCCGGACGCCCTGCCCCGCGATAGGCATCGACCGGGCAGGTGTTGGTGTAGACCCCGGTGATCGTCACATCCAGCGCCTCGATGTCGTAGACGCCGGTCGACATGCTGGCGCCGATATGGGCGATGATCGGGCCGTATTGCGAGATGTAGGCGCCGACGTTGGAGATCAGGCCGACGCGCAGGCCGAGGAAGCGGCCGTCCTTGTCCATCGCCATCTCGGCGGTCACGAAATTGTCGCGTCCCTGGGCGTCGGCAAGGAAATGCTCGGTGCGGTCGCCCGCCCATTTCACCGGACGGCCGAGGCGTTTTGCGGCCTCCAGCACCAGGGCGTGCTCGCGGTAGACGAAGGCTTTGGTGCCGAAGCCGCCGCCGACGTCCGGGGTAACGACGCGCAGCTTGTCGGCGCCGATCCCGAACACCTGGCCGGTGAGGATGTTGCGCATCGAGTGCACGCCCTGCGACCCGGTGGTCAGCACGAAGCGGTCCTCGTCCTTTCGCCACTCGCCGATGGCCGAGCGCGGCTCCATGTAGTTGCAGATGAGGCGGTTGTTGACGAACTCGACGCGGGTGACCCGCTCGGCGGCGGCGAAAGCTGCGTCGGCCTTCGCCTTGTCGCCCAGATGATAGGTGAAGGCGCGGTTGGAGCCGAGTTCCGGCCAGACCAGCGGTGCGTCGTCCTCAAGCGCCGTGGCGGTGCCGGCGGCAGCCTCCTCGTCATCGTAGTCGACCTCGATCAGTTCGGCGGCGTCCTGGGCGAGCGCGCGGCTGTCGGCAACCACGAAGGCCACCGCGTCGCCGACATGATGGACCCGGTCGCGGCAGAGGATCGGGATGTCGCGGGTCGGCGCACGGGTGCCGTCGGGCTGCTTCTGCATGACCACCGACTTGAGGTCGCCGAGATGCGCCACGTCGGCGCCGGTCAGCACCAGATGTATGCCGGGCGCCGCGCGAGCCGCATCGAGCGGGCCGATGCTGAAGCTGGCCTTGGCGACCGGCGAGCGCAGCACGTAGCCGTGCAGCTGGCCGGATGGCGAGATGTCGTCGGTGTAGCGGCCCCGGCCGGTGACAAAAGCGCCATCCTCGACGCGCAAAACGGACGCGCCCATCCCGAATTTCGGCGTGACGACAGTCATATCGGCCTCGTGAGGATTGGTGGGGGAAGCGCAGCAAATGTGCGACCCTGAACAGTTTTGCCGAGGGGGCGTTTCGTGTAAAGACCAGCGGCCGCTTATTTTTTCTACCAGGGCGGCGAGCAGAGCGACGACGATAGGAAGGCCACCACATGCGTACCGATACCGGACAGGTGTTTCGCCTCGAGGATTACCGGCCGAGCGACTACCTGATCCCGGCGACCGAGCTCGACTTCAGGCTCGGTGCGGACAGCACGCGCGTCGTGGCGAAGCTGACGATCGAGCGGCGCGCGGGCATCGACAAGCCGGTCCAGCTGGAACTCGACGGCGACGGGCTGACGCTGCGCCGCATCGAGATCGACGGCGAAGCCGTGGACGCCGCCAATTTCGACGCCACGCCGGAGCGGCTGGTCATCTACAATCCGCCGGCCTCAGGCCGCTTCACGCTCTTGATCGAGACCGAACTCGCGCCGTCGCGCAACGAGGCGCTGATGGGGCTCTACCGCTCCAGCAAGGTCTACTGCACCCAGTGCGAGGCCGAGGGCTTCCGCCGCATCACCTATTTCCTCGACAGGCCCGACATCCTGTCGGTCTACAGCGTGCGCATCGAGGCCGAACGCGCCGAGGCGCCGCTGCTGCTCTCCAACGGCAATCCGGTCGAGCGCGGCGATCTCGGCCAGGGCTGGCACTACGCCGTCTGGCACGACCCCTTCCCCAAGCCGTCCTATCTGTTCGCCCTGGTGGCCGGCGACCTCGGCTGCATCAAGGACCGCTTCGTCACAGCCTCCGGCAAGGAGGTCGAACTCGGCATCTATGTCGAGCACGGCAAGGAGAACCAGGCGGGCTACGCCATGGATGCCCTGCGCCGCTCGATGACATGGGACGAGGAGGTGTTCGGCTGCGAATACGACCTCGACGTCTTCAACATCGTCGCCGTGTCCGACTTCAACATGGGCGCGATGGAGAACAAGGGTCTCAACATCTTCAACGACAAGTACGTGCTTGCCGACGAAGAGACCGCGACCGATGTCGACTTCGCCAATATCGAGGCGATCATCGCGCATGAGTATTTCCACAATTGGACAGGCAACAGAATCACTTGCCGCGACTGGTTCCAGCTCTGCCTCAAGGAAGGGCTGACCGTCTTCCGCGACCACGAGTTCTCCGCCGACCAGAGGTCGCGCCCGGTCAAGCGCATCGCCGAGGTGCGTACCCTGCGCGCCCACCAGTTCCCCGAGGACCAGGGGCCGCTCGCCCATCCGGTGCGGCCGCGACGCTACCGCGAGATCAACAACTTCTACACCGCGACCGTCTACGAGAAAGGCTCGGAGGTGGTGCGGATGATCCGCACCGTGCTGGGCACGGAGACGTTCCGGAAGGGCATGGACCTCTATTTCGAGCGTCACGACGGAGACGCGGCGACGATCGAGGATTTCCTCAAGGTATTCGAGGACGTGTCGGGCCGCGACCTGTCGCAGTTCGCGCTCTGGTATCACCAGGCAGGCACGCCCAATCTCAGCGTGACGACCGCGCACAACCCGGCGAGCGCCGAATTCACCATCGAGATCGAGCAGTCGGTGCCGCCGACGCCGTCGGAAAGCCGCAAGCGGCTGATGCACATTCCACTCGCCTTCGGCCTGGTGGGGCCGGACGGCAAGGACATGGCCTACCAGGCCGTGGATGGGGCGACGGTCGAGCACGGCGTCATCCACGTGCGCAAGCGCAGGCACGTGGTGAAGTTCTCGGGCGTGGCGGAGCGGCCGGTGCTGTCGCTCAACCGCGGCTTCTCGGCGCCGATCACGCTGACCGTCGAGCAGCGGCCGGAGGACAAGGCCTTCCTCGCATCCCATGACAGCGATCCGTTCTCGCGCTGGCAGGCATTCAACACGCTGCTCACGGATGCCACCATCGCCGCCTTCAGGAACGTGCTGGGCGGCAAGCAGCCCGAATTTTCCGCCGAGCTTGCCGAACTGGCGGGCCGCATCGCCGGCGACGGCAACCTCGAACACGCCTTCCGCGCGCTGGCACTCGCGCTGCCGGGCGAAGCCGACGTCGCGCGCGAGATCGGCAAGAACATCGATCCCGACGCCATCTTTGCCGGCCGCGAGGCCCTGGCCAGGTCGATCGCCGAGGCGAATAGCGGAATCTTCTCCGGCCTTTACGGCAACTTGCTGACCTCGGGCGCGTTTTCGCCGGACGCGGCCAGCGCCGGCCGGCGCGCATTGCGCAACACGCTGCTCGACTATCTCGCCGTCGGCCCGGACGGCGCGAAGCTCGCCGCGGCGCATTTCACGTCTGCGACCAACATGACCGACCGTGCCGCAGCGCTCACCGTGCTGGTGCACCGCCATGGCGGTTCGGCGGAAGCCACGGAAGCCCTGGCCGAATTCGACAAGCGCCATCGCGGTGATCCGCTGGTGATGGACAAGTGGTTCATGATCCAGGCCACGGCCCCGGGCCCGCAGGCCGTCGACGCCGTCAGGGCGCTGACCCAGCACCCCGCCTTCTCAATCGCCAATCCCAACCGGGTGCGCTCGCTGGTAGGCGGCTTCGCCAGCGCCAACCAGACGGGCTTCCACCGCGCCGACGGCGCCGGCTACACGTTCTTCGCCGACATGGTGCTCACCGTCGAGAAGCGCAATCCCCAGGTGGCCGCGCGGCTGGCCACGGCACTCAGGTCGTGGCGTTCGCTGGAGCCGAAGCGCCAGGCCAAGGCGCGCGCGGCGCTGGTGTCCATGCAGGCCAGGGAAGGCCTTTCGGCCGACCTGCGCGACATCATCGAGCGCACGCTCGCCTGATACGGAGCTTGATCCGGGCCAGGCAAGTCTGCGGGAAAGCGGCAGTCTCCTGCATTCGGGACCGCCGCCGTGGATCGCGCGATACGCAGCGGTCAATTCGGCTGACTTTTAGCCGAATTTTAATCTTTTTCGCTCGCCCCACTGGACAAGGCGAATCGGCTTTGATTCTTTAGTGACGATTCGGAAGTGCGGTGTTGCCGGATCAGCCAAATCAGAACGGGATACGGGGAGCCATTTATGGCCAAGGCGGACGCGTGGGGCGCGCCCGATGAGAATGCTATTGTCCGACGCAGGCAGGCGCGCGGCGCCGGCCTGGCGGGCAATGCACGTCTCATCGCCGAACCCGCCTACCGCCGGCTTTTGGCCGCGGAGCCGTTGCTGCGCCGCTCGATCCCGACGCTGATCGTCATCTTCCTCCTGGTGGTCGCCGGAGCGCGCTTCCTGTCGCTGATGGCGCTGCGCGACGACGTCGAGCAAAACGCCAAGGCCATCCTCACCCTCGCCGCCGCCGACATGGTCAACTCGCTGATGCTGAGCGCGGCCGAAGGCGAAACGTTGGCAGCCGCCGGCCAGCAACTGGTCGAAGGCCCCGAGCGGCAGGGCGCGCTCAGCCGCAGCCACGTGATCGCGCTCACGGACCAGAATTTCCGCGTCATCGCCGTGTCGCCTCAGTCGACCGGCTGGCAGGGACAGTCGCTGGACTCGATCGTCGACGGCGGGCAACCGCTGTTCATGTTCGGCGAGCGCGCCGGCGTGATGTCCGTGCGCATCGGCGGCCAGGACTGGTTCGCCGCCGTGAGCCTGGCCGAGGGCAAGCGGGCCGCCGCCGCCGTGCTGATCGCGCAGGACGCCGTCTTCGCCGACTGGCGCAAGACGCTGTCGCTCAACGTCTCGCTGTTCGTGTTCACGGCCGGCATCCTGTTCATCATCCTCTACGCCTATTTCACGCAAGCCGCCCGCGCGCAGGCGGCAGACGCCATCTACCTCGAGGCGCACCAGCGCATCGACCTCGCCCTGGTGCGCGGCAAATGCGGCCTGTGGGACTGGGACATGGTGCGCGGCAAAATGTACTGGTCGCGCTCGATGTACGAACTGCTGGGCTACGAGGCCTGCGACGCGATGCTGTCGTTCGGCGAGGTCGCCCGCATCATCCATCCCGAGGACGGCGATTTGTTCGAGCTCGCCAACCAGGTGGTGGGGCGCGAGATCGACCACATCGACCGCGTGTTCCGCATGCGCCACGCCGGCGGCCACTGGGTGTGGATGCGCGCCCGCGCCCAGGTGGTCGACCCCGAGGCGCCCGAGATCCAGATGACCGGCATCGCCGTCGACATCACCGAGCAGCGTCACCTGGCGCAGCGCTCTGAGGCGGCTGACCTCAGACTGAGGACGGCTATCGAGAACATCACCGAATCCTTCGTGCTCTGGGACGCAAGCGACCGGCTGGTGATGTGCAATTCCAAGTACCAGCAGGACAACGGGCTCAGCGACCGCGACGTGCTGCCCGGAACGCCGCGCGAGGAGCTCGAGGCGCGCATGGTTGCGTTCATCTCCGAGCGGCGGCTCGCCAACGCCAACGGCCCGCGCGCCGGAGCAACCTACGAAAGGCAGCTCGCGGACGGGCGCTGGCTGCAGGTCAACGAGCTCAAGACCCGCGACGGCGGCATCGTGTCGGTCGGCTCCGACATCACCCAGATCAAGCAGCACCAGGACAAGCTGATGGAGAGCGAGCGCCGGCTGATGGCGACCATCCACGACCTCAGCCTGGCGCGCCGCGCCGAGGAAGACCGTTCGAACGAACTCGTCGACCTCAATCGCAAATACATGAAGGAAACGGAGCGCGCAGAAGCCGCCAATCGCGCCAAGTCGGAATTCCTGGCCAACATGTCCCACGAGCTGAGGACGCCGCTCAACGCCGTCATCGGCTTCTCGGAGCTGATGGAAGGCAAGCTGTTCGGGCCGCTCGGCTCGCCGCGCTACGACGAGTATGCGCGCGACATCAACTCGAGCGGCAAGCACCTGCTCGGCGTCATCAACGACATCCTCGACATGTCGAAGATCGAGGCCGGCCAGTTCTCGATCGACCGCGAGGAGATCGACCTGTGCCCGCTGATCCGCGAGACGGTGCGGGTGGTGTCGCTGCAGGCGACGCAGAAGGCGATCACGCTCGACACCCAGATCGCCGAGCAGATGACGCTGTTCGCCGACCGACGCGCGATCAAGCAGATCGCCATCAACCTGCTTTCCAATGCCGTGAAGTTCACCGGCGAGGGCGGGCGCATCACGGTGCGCGCCCGCAACGCAACCGGCGCCCTGACGCTCAGCATCGAGGACAGCGGTTGCGGCATCCCCAAGCATGCGCTCGCCAAGCTCGGCCGGCCGTTCGAGCAGGTCCAGAACCAGTTCTCGAAGAACCACGAGGGCTCGGGCCTCGGGCTCGCCATCTCGCGTTCGCTCGCCGAACTGCATGGCGGCGCGCTCAAAATCCGCTCCACCGAGGGCGTCGGCACGATCGTCTCGGTCCGCATTCCGGTGCGCAGGGTGCTGCGCCCGATGCAGAAGGCGGCATGAACGAGGTAGTGCCGGCGACCTCGGGGTCGCCGGCACCACGTTCCCTTACTGGCGCATCCGCCAGCGTCCGCCGCCGTCGCGGCTCGGCA
The DNA here is from genome assembly GCF_050433525.1 of Aminobacter sp. BE322. NCBI lineage: Bacteria > Pseudomonadati > Pseudomonadota > Alphaproteobacteria > Hyphomicrobiales > Phyllobacteriaceae > Aminobacter > Aminobacter sp. BE322. The sequence continues at coordinate 35,545 of NZ_JBNPXB010000010.1, forward strand.
TCTCGTCCTTGACGATCTTGCCGTCATCGTTGCGGTCGAGCAGGGCAAACAGCTTCTTCTGCCGCGACTCGATCTCCGCGCTGGTCAAGGCACCGTCGCCGTCGGCATCGAAACGCTCGACCATCCGCCGCGCGGCGCGCTCGGCGCGCATGCGCATGATCTGGTCGGCGATCTCCGCCACCGTCATCTTGCCGTCGCCATTGCTGTCGGCATTGGCGAAACGCTGGTTCATCGCGGCGGCGAATTCGTCGAAGGTGACGTCGCCGCTCTTGTCGGCGTCAGCCCGCTCGAGCCGCTGCATCATCTTCATGCCCTGGCCGCGCGGCCCATCCTGGGCGGCTGCGAGGGCCGATGTTCCGGCCGTGCCTGCGAGGGCGAGGAAGGCGATCGCGAGTCTGGTCGATTTGCTCATGGGTCTTCTCCTGTTGCATCGTCACCCCCGATGCGAACCGAAGCGTCAATGGGCCTCCCTGGGCATCATTTGCGCTTCGCGCGTAGCAAGCGGTCGAAATGCGTCCTGACCGTTTGCGACGTCTCCTTGAGATGCGCCTCCAGCACGCCGAAATCGGGCAGGTCGGTCACCGCGAGCAGCAGGTCCGACAGCCCCGGCGGGACGTCGGCGCGTTCGAACGCGCCGGTGAGGCACAGTCTCGTCATTTGAGTGATGGCCGAATAGAGGCCGTAGGCGGCAACCAGGTCCTCGCGCAGCTGGGGGCTGGCGAAGCTCGGCGCCAGCCGGTGCAGCACCTCGGCCGTGGCGGTCGATTGCCCTTCGCCTTCGAGGCCGCCGGTGAGGGCCGCCACCTGGGCGATGAACTCCAGGTCGATCAGGCCGCCCGGGATCAGCTTGATGTCCCACAGGTCGTGTGGGGGTTTTTCGTCCTCGATCAGCTGGCGCATGTCCCGCGCCTCGGCGGCGACCTTGGCTGCGTCGCGCGGCAGCGCGATGACGGCCGTGACCTCCGCCTCGACCTGGTCGCAGAGCGAGGGGTCGCCGGCGATCGGGCGGGCGCGTGTCAGCGCCATGTGCTCCCAGGTCCACGCCTCGCCGCGCTGGTACTTGCTGAACGCGTCGATGTGGGTGGCCACCGGGCCCTTGTTGCCCGAGGGGCGCAGCCTGAGGTCGAGCTCGTAGAGCACGCCCTCGGCGGTCGGCGCGGAAACGGCCGCGATCAGCCGCTGGGTCATGCGGGTGTAGTAGTGCGACGGGGCAAGCGGCTTGTCGCCGTCGGATTCCTCGGCGTGGGCGTCGTGGTCGTAGAGCAGGATGAGGTCGACGTCGGAGCCGGCGGTGAGTTCCCGGCTGCCGAGCTTGCCCATGCCTAAGATGGCGACGCGGCCGCCGGGCACGCTGCCGTGACGCCGGGCGAACTCCGACTGGACCGCGTCGAGGGCCGCGCCGACGGTCAGGTCGGCAAGGTCGGAGAATGCCTTGCCGGCGCGCGCCGGTTCGATGGCGCCGGCAAGCAGCCGCACGCCGATCAGAAACTTCTGTTCGGCGGCAAAGATGCGCAGCCGGTCGAGCACCTCCTCGTAGAGCGAAGTGCTTTCGAGAAAGGCCGCGAGACGCGCGGCGAGATAGGCGCGGTCGGGCAGTTCCGACAGCAATGCCGGATCGAGCAGGCCGTCGAAGACATGCGGCCGGCGGGTAATGATGCCGGCGAGCCGGGGTGCGGCACCCATGATGGTGGCCATGAGCTTGAGCAGCGCCGGGTTGGACTGGAGCAGCGAGAACAGCTGGATGCCCGCCGGCAGTCCGGCCAGGAACTCGTCGAAGCGCATCAGCGCCTCGTCGGCCCTCCGCGTCTTGCCGAAGGCCTCGAGCAGCGCCGGGGTCAGCTCCGTCAGCCGTTCGCGCGCCTCGGCCGACTGGGTCGCGCGATAGCGGCCGAAATGCCAGGTGCGAATGACCCTGCAGATGTCGCTGGGGCGCTGGAAGCCCAGCTGCCGCAGCGTGTGCAGCGTGTCCGGATCGTCGACGTCGCCGGTGAAGACCAGATTGCCGATGCCGGAGGAAAGCTCGGGCGCGGCTTCGAACAGGGCCGCATAGTGGCGCTCCACTTCCTGGAGCGATGCACGGAACACCTTGGAAAAGGCGCCGGCATCGGCAAATCCGAGCATGTGAGCGATGCGGGCCAGGCCCTCGTCGTCTTCGGGCAGCATGTGCGTCTGCTCGTCGGCCACCATCTGGATGGCGTGCTCGACGCGGCGCAGGAACCAGTACTGGCGTTCGAGCGCGTCGCGCGCCTCGGCGGTGATCCAGCCGCGGACGGCGAGTTGGTCGAGCATCGGCACGGTGGCACGCCCGCGCAGCTCCGGAAAGCGGCCGCCGGCGATCAGCTGCTGGGTCTGGACGAAGAACTCGATCTCGCGGATGCCGCCGCGGCCGAGCTTGACGTTGTGCCCCTTCACCGCGACCTCGCCATGGCCCTTGTGGGCATGGATCTGGCGCTTGATGGAATGCACGTCGGCGATGGCGGCGTAATCCAGGTATTTGCGCCAGACGTAGGGACGAAGCTCCTTGAGGAAGGCCTCGCCGGCCGCGATGTCGCCGGCCACCGGCCGCGCCTTGATCATCGCCGCCCGCTCCCAGTTCTGGCCGCGGCTCTCGTAATAGTGCAGGGCGGCGTGGATCGAGATCGCCAGGGGGGTGGAGCCCGGGTCGGGGCGCAGCCTGAGGTCGGTGCGGAAGACGTAACCGTGCTCGGTGCGGTCCTGCAGGATGCGCACGAGACGGCGGGTCAGGCGTGAGAAGAGGTCCGTCGCCTCGTGCGGATCGGCGACGGCCGGGGCCTCCGGGTCGAAGAAGACGACAAGGTCGATGTCGGACGAGAAGTTCAGCTCGCGCGCGCCGAGCTTGCCCATGCCAAGGATGATCCAGCCGGAACCTGCGGCGGGCACCTCGGGATCGGGCAGACGCAGCTTGCCCTGGCGGTGCGCGTCGCGGAGCAGGAAATCGATCGCAGCGCCGGTGCAGAGATCGGCGAGGCTGCTCAACCTGCGGACCGTCTCCGACGCGTCGGCCTCGCCGGCGAGATCCGCCAGGGCGATGAGGAAATGCGCTTCCGACTTCAACTTGCGCAGGCGCATCATCAGGATGGCTTCGGTGACGTCCGCCTCGCGCGGTGCGGCCGCTATGGCCTCGCCGATCGAGCGCAGACGCTCGTCGACGGATTGATCGAACAGGCGGTCGAGCATTTCCGGCTGCCGGCGCGCGCTGTCGCGCATGAATTCGGAAAGATCGAGCACCGCCGCGAGAAAACGCTGGGCCGCCCCCCGGCCCTTGAGGAAGGCAACGAGGCGACCGAGACCGGCCTCCCCGGCATGGCCGGCGAGTTCCGCAAGGTTGCTCGCGCCTGCCTCGGCATCCAGCGGCGTCAGCTCTATCCTGGGCGCCAGGCGCCATTCCTGAGCTGTCTTGGTCGCGGCCGGGCTCTTCATCTATTCGTCCTTGGATCCGGGAAAGGCCATCTGGACGGATAATCCGGGATTGGCGGGCAAAAGATCAAGCCGGCCCTTGTGAAAGTCCATCACCGCCTTGGCGAGGCTGAGGCCCAGCCCGGAGCCCGGCTGCGAGCGGCTCTGCTCCAGGCGCACGAAGCGCTCGGTGGCGCGCTGCCGGTCGCCTTCGTCGGGAATGCCGATGCCGTTGTCCGACACCGTGACGCGGATCTCGCCGTCACGGCGTTCGACGGAGACCGCGACGGCAGGTTTCTCGGCCGCGCCGGCGGAATATTTGAGCGCGTTGTCGACGATGTTCGAAAGTGCCTGGGCGATCAGCTCGCGATTGCCGCCGACCACGAACTCGCCCGACGCCTCGCCGGAGAAGGCGACGCCCAGTTCCTCTGCCACGGGCTCGTAAAGATCGACGACGTCGCGGACGACCGGCCCCAGATCGACTTTTGCCAGCGGCTCGGCCGAATAGCCCGCCTCCAGACGCGAGATCATCAGGATGGCATTGAAGGTGCGGATCAGCTGATCCGACTCGGCGATGGTGACATCCAGGGCCTCGCGGTAGTCGGCACCGCTCTTCTTGCCCGAGAGTGCCGCCTCCGCGCGATTGCGCAGGCGGGTCAGCGGCGTCTTGAGGTCATGGGCGATGTTGTCGGAGACCTGCTTCAGCCCTTCGTTGAGATGGGCGATGCGGGCCAGCATGGCGTTGAGATTTTCCGACAGGCGGTCGAACTCGTCGCCGGCACCGGTGACCGGCAGCCGGCCGCTCAGATCGCCGCCCATGATGCGGCGGCTCGCCTCGGACACGTCGTCGATGCGCTTGAGCGCGCGCCGGCCGACGAAATACCAGATCAGCAGGCCGCCGACCGCCATCATGCCCAACGCCACCATCAGCGAGCGCTGCACGACGCTGCGGAAACGCTCGGGTTCGCCGAGATCGCGGCCGACCATGAGGATCATCTGGTTGGGCAGCCGCAGCACGACCGCGATCGCGTTGTGGCCGACCGCGGAAACGGCAACTCCTTGCTCGTCGGACGCCCCCTCGCCGCGCCGGATCTCGCCGTAGCGCTCGTAGGAAAACGGCAGCTCGGTCCAGCCGTCGCGTTCGAGCACGCCCGGCTGGATGCTCTGGACGTTGCCCGACAGGATGCGGCCGTTCGGGTCGGCGAGGAGATAGAGGTTGGCGCCGGGCTGGCGGGAGCGCTGGCCCACGACCCGCACCAGCACCGGGATGCCGCCGCGCTGATAGGCTCCGGCGAGGCCCAGCACCTCCTCGTTGACGGTCTCCCTGGTCTGCGCCAGCAGCATGCGCGCCGACAGCGACGTCATATAGAAGACGAGGAGGATGGCGCAGAGGGCGAACAGCAGCAGGTAGAGCGCCGAGAGGCGCGCCGCGGTCGTCTTCATGATGGCCGGCAGCCCGAGCCCCATCAGCCTGCCTTGAGCATGTAGCCGGCGCCGCGGATCGTGTGCAGGATCGGCTTGTCGAAACCCTTCTCGATCTTGCCGCGGAGCCGCGACACGTGGACGTCGATGACGTTGGTCTGCGGGTCGAAGTGATAGTCCCAGACGTTCTCCAGCAGCATCGTGCGGGTGACCACCTGGCCGGCGTGGCGCATCAGGTACTCGAGCAGGCGAAACTCGCGCGGCTGCAGCGTGATCTCGTGGCCGGCGCGCCGGACCGAATGGCCCAGCCTGTCGAGCTCCAGGTCGCCGACACGGTAGACCGTCTCGGATTCGCGCGCCGGGGCGCGCCGGTTGAGCACTTCGACGCGGGCGAGAAGCTCGGAAAAGGCGTAGGGCTTGGTCAGGTAGTCGTCGCCGCCTGCCCTGAGGCCTGTGACGCGATCGTCCACCTCGCCAAGGGCGGAGAGAATCAGGACGGGGGTGGTGTTGCCGCGCGAGCGCAGCCCGGCGATGACCGACAGCCCGTCGCGCCTGGGCAGCATGCGATCCACGACCATGACGTCGTATTCGCCGGCGTCCGCCAGGGCAAATCCGGAGTCGCCGTCGCCGGCGACATGCGCAGTGTGGCCGGCTTCGCCGAAGGCCTTCTGCAGGTAGTCGGCAGCCTCGCGGTCGTCTTCGATGACGAGAATCTTCATGGCGCCGTTATACGCGATTTTGTCTGAGAGCAGAGGCAGCATGTTGTGCCTTCCAGGTCCTGGGGCGGCGCCGACCGATAGGTTCGGCGCATCGCCGCAAGCGGCAGCGGGAGACAGATCCCGCTGCCGCTGGAGCCGTTTCGACGAGTGACAGACGATCCGGCCCCGCCGCTCCCGCCACTTCAACTCGGGGGTGAGAAAGCCGAGCGGCGGGAGGGTTCAGCTCTGTCGATCAGCCCTGGTTGACCGGGAGCGCGACGAAGCGGTTGGAATTGTCCCGGCTGATCTGGAAGAGGACGGCCTTGCGGCCGGCCTTCTCAGCCTGGTCGAGCACCTTGGTCACGTCGCCCGGCGCGTTGACTTCCACCGAGTTCACCGTGGTGATGACGTCGCCGGCCTGGATGCCGCGATCGGCCGCGTCGCTGGAGGGGTCGACGTCGGTGACCACGAGGCCCTTGCCGTCCTCGGAACGGGTGACCGTCAGGCCGAGATCGGCGAGCGAGCTGGGTTCGCGGGCGTCGGCGGGCTCATCGGCCGCGGCACGCTTCTCGGCTCCGGGGATCTCGCCGAGGCCGACCTTGAACGACTGGGCCTTGCCGTCGCGCCAGACGGTGACGTCCACCGACTTGCCGGGCGCGATGCCTGCGACCAGCCTCGACAGTTCCTTGGGCGAGGCGACTTCCTTGCCGTCCACCGCGGTGATGATGTCGCCCGCGGCGATGCCCGCCTTCTTGGCCGGGCCGTCGTCCTGGGCGCTGGCGACGATCGCACCCTTTTCGCTCGTCAGCCCGAGCGACTCGGCGATGTCCTTGGTCACCGGCTGGATCTCGACGCCGAGCCAGCCGCGCTGGACGCTGCCGTTCTTCATCAGGTCCTGCACCACCTGCTTGGCGGTCGAGGCCGGGATGGCGAAGGCGATGCCGACATTGCCGCCCGAAGGCGAGAAGATCGCGGTGTTGATGCCGACGACCTCGCCGTTGAGGTTGAAGGCTGGACCGCCGGAATTGCCCCGGTTCACCGCCGCGTCGATCTGGATGAAGTCGTCATAGGGGCCGGCGCCGATGTCGCGGCCGCGCGCCGAGACGATGCCGGCAGTGACGGTGCCGCCGAGGCCGAACGGATTGCCGACGGCGACGACCCAGTCGCCGACCCGCACCTTGGAATCGTCGGCGAAACCGACATAGGTGAACTTGGTGTCGGCATCGACCTTGAGGACCGCCAGATCGGTACGCGGATCGGTGCCGATGAGCTTGGCGTCGTATTCCTTGCCGTCGTCGCTGACGATGGTGTAGGCGCTGCCGCCTTCGACGACGTGGTTGTTGGTGACGACATAGCCGTCAGCGGAGATGAAGAAGCCCGACCCCTGGGCAACGGGGCGCGGGCGCGCATCGCGCCCACGGTTGGGACGGTTGAATTGCGGGCCGCGGTTGTTGTCGCCCTCTTCGCCGAACTGGCGGAAGAAACGCTTGAGCGGATGATCTTCAGGGAGGTTTTCGAAGTCGCGCTGGTCGAAGAACGGCGACCCGCCGCGGTCGGCGACGGGGTTGACCTTGGCCTTGACCTGCACGCTGACGACGGCCGGCGAAACCTGGTCGACCACATCGGCGAAACCGGGAGCCTGGGCCGACTCGACGCGCACCGCCTGGGCAAAGACGGGAACCGTGCCGCCGGCTACGGCGCCCAGACCGACCGCACCGGCAAGGGCAACGGACGCAGCTGCCGCCAGAAGGCGCTTGCGCGAACGCGAATGGGAGGTGGGGGTGCTCATCTTCTCTGATCCTCTTGAAGGGATGCCCGAAACATCCGGTGCTCAAGAGATAGAGAGGCTCACATTACCGCGCCATTTCCGAAGGATGAAACTTTCGTAATGTTGGCTCAGCCGTCCCTGTGCAGGATCGAATCGAGCTGCTTCTCCTCTTCGCTGCTCAATGCGGCCGGCTCCTGCCTGCGGCGCGACCTGGCCGAGAAGAAGATGAAGGCGCCACCGCCGGCCAGAAGCAGGATGGGCGCGCCCCAGAGCAAAGCATTGCGCAGGTTGAACCGCGGCTTGAGCAGCACGAACTCGCCGTAGCGCGCGACGATGAAGTCGACCGCCTGGGCGTCGCTGTCGCCGGCCACCAGGCGCTCCCGAACCAGCACCCGCAAATCGGCGGCAAGTTCGGCGTCGGAATCGTCGATCGACTGGTTCTGGCACACCAAGCAGCGCAGTTCGGCGGAAATGGCGCGGGCCCGCGCCTCGAGAACCGGGTCCGCGAGCATCTCGCTCGGCTTGACCGCCAGGGCGGTGCCGGCGAACAGGAGGACGGCGAGGAAAGCCGCCGTCGATGTCAGCTTCGTCTTCATCACGAGACCGCGCCAACCTTGGCGACTGCGGACCTGCGCCGCGCCGGCGCCCCGACGCGCAGGCGCCGGTCCATCAGCGAAACCGTGCCGCCCGCCATCATGAACAGCGGCCCGACCCAGATCAAGAGGACCATCGGCTTCCACCACAGACGCACGACCACCAATCCGTCTGGAGAGGTATCTCCGAGCGAGATGTAAATCTGGCTGAGCCACATCGTCCTGATGCCGGCTTCGGTCGTCGGCATCTGGCGCGCAGGGTAGAAGCGCTTGGCGGATACGATCTCGGCGACGGCCTTGCCGTCAGCATCGAGCAGGGAGAACCGCCCCTGGTCTTCGGTGTAATTCGGGCCACGTGCGGGCTGGAGCCCTTCGAAACGCAGGCTCTTGCCGGCGATCTCGACGACCTGCCCCTGCTTCATCACCAGGATGGCTTCGCTCTGGAAGGCGATGACACCGACGATACCCAGCAGGGTCAGGCCGAGGCCGAGATGAGCCAGCGCCGTGCCGAACACCGAGCGCGGCAGGCCGATCAGACGGCGTACGGCCACCGCCGGGGCCACCGAGCCGACGCCAGACTTGAGGGCAAGGTCGGTGAGCGCACCAAGCACGAGCCAGGTGGCAAGTCCCGCGCCGAGAGCGGCGAAGACCGAAGTTCCGTCGACGAACAGCAGCGCAGCCAGCACCACCAGCAACGCCCCGCCGAAGGCGAACATCAGCCGTTGCGCGACGGCCGCCACGTCGCCCCGCTTCCACGCCAGCAGCGGCCCGAATGGCACGATCGCCAGGAGCGGCAGCATCACCGGGCCGAAGGTCAGGTTGAAGAACGGTTCGCCGACCGAGATCTTTTCGCCGAACAGCGCCTCGACGACGAGCGGGTAGAGCGTACCGATGAGCACGGTCGCCGTCGCCGTCGTCAGGAACAGGTTGTTCAGGACCAGGGCGCCTTCGCGCGAGATCGGGTGGAAGAGGCCGCCGGCGGTCAGCGAAGAGGCGCGCAACGCGAAAAGCGTCAGCGAGCCGCCGATGAAGAAGGTCAGGATGCCGAGGATGAAGACGCCGCGGCTGGGGTCGCTGGCGAAGGCGTGGACCGAGGTGAGCACGCCCGACCGCACCAGGAAGGTGCCGAGCAGGGAAAGCGAGAAGGTCAGGATCGCGAGCAGCAGGGTCCAGATCTTCAGCGCCGACCGCTTCTCCATCACGATCGCCGAATGCAGCAGAGCCGTGCCCGCGAGCCAGGGCATGAAGGAGGCGTTCTCGACCGGATCCCAGAACCAGAACCCGCCCCAGCCGAGTTCGTAATAGGCCCAGTAGGATCCCATCACGATGCCGCCGGTCAGGAATACCCAGGCGGCCAGCGTCCAGGGCCTAACCCACCTCGCCCAGGCGGCGTCGATGCGGCCTTCGATAAGCGCCGCGACGGCGAAGGAGAAGCAGACCGAAAAGCCGACATAGCCGAGATAGAGCAACGGCGGATGCACCGCGAGGCCGATGTCCTGGAGAATGGGATTGAGGTCCCGGCCCTCGATCGGCGCCGGGATCAGCCGCCGGAACGGATTGGAGGTGATGACGATGAAGAGCAGGAAGGCGGTCGCGATCCAGCCCTGCACCGCGAGCACGTTGGCCCTGAGGGTGGCGGGAAGATTGCCGCCGAAGACGGCGACCATCGCGCTGAACATGGCCAGGATCATGATCCACAGCAGCATGGAGCCTTCATGATTTCCCCAGGTGCCGGTGATCTTGAAGAGCAGCGGCTTCAGCGAATGGGAGTTCTCCCAGACGTTCACTACGGAGAAGTCCGACTTCACGTAGGCCATCGTCAGGGCGGTGAACGACAGGGCGATCAGCGCCAGCGTGGTGATGGCCGCCGGACCGCCCACCGCCATCAGCCTAGCGTCGCCGGTGCGTGCGCCAACCATGGGAACCACCGACTGCACGACCGAAAGGACGAGAGCCAGGATGAGTGCAAAATGACCGATCTCGACCATGTCGATGCCGCCTATTGTTTGGTTTCCTGCCAGACGCCCTTTTCCTTCAGGCTGTCGGCGACTTCCTTGGGCATGTAGTTCTCGTCATGCTTGGCCAGCACGCTGTCGGCGATGAAGACGCCGTCGGGCCCGAAGCTGCCCTCGGTGATGACGCCCTGCCCTTCGCGGAAAAGGTCCGGCAGGATGCCAGTGTAGCGTACCTTGACCGTGCTGTCGGTGTCGGTGACGCCGAATGCCACCTCGACGCCGGTGCCGCGCACGATCGAGCCGTTCTCGACCAGGCCGCCGAGGCGGATGCGCTGACCCGGCTGGAGGTTTGCCGCCTGGAGATCGGCGGGCATGTAGAAGTAGGAGGCCTTCTGGCCCAGCCCATAGAAGGTGAGAGCCGTGGCGGCGCCGAGAAAGGCGAGCGCCCCGGCGATGACAGACAAACGCTTCTGCTTGCGCGTCATGATTACTCCGCCACCTTCAGGCCGAGCGTCCCGGCCAATTCCGAGAGCTTCCGGCCACCGTCGCTGTCGCGGCCGAGCGCCGCATAGCCCCGGTCGAACGCGTCCTGCGCAAGGTCCTTCTTGCCCAGCACCGAGTACGAACGGACCAGACGCAGCCATCCTTCCGGATCGGCCGGGTTCTGGCGCAGCTTTTCGTCGAGCCCGGCGACCATGCTCTCGATCATGGCCGTGCGGTCGCCCGACGACATGGAGGCGGCGGCCTCGATATCGGCATCGGTCGGGCCGGGCTGGCCGGCGCCGGCACTCGGGGCGGCGGGGCCCCCGGCCCGCGCGGCGGCCTGTTCGGCAGCCTCGCGCCAGGGCGAGTCGGCAGGAAGGTCGACAACCATCTGCCGCCACATGGCGGCAGCCTCGGCAAGCTTGCCCTCCTGGGCCAGCGACAGGCCGAGGAAATAGTGTGCCTTGGCGTTGGCCGGTTCGAGCTGGACCGCCGCGTCGAAGGCGGCACGCGCGTCGGCAGTGACTATGCCGCCGGCAGCCGCCGTCATCGCCTCGCCGAGACCGGACTGGCGCGTCGCGGTCGTCCCCAGGAGCTTGATGGCGTTGCCGTAGGCCACGACCGCGTCATTGACGCGGCCGATCCGCATATAGACGGGAGCCAGCACGTCCCATCCCCTGCCATCCGACGGATTGGCGACGAGATGGGCCTCGGCACGGGCGATCAGGTCACTTACCGAACTGTTGGCCGGATTTTCGGCCATGCGGGCACTGAGGGGCTGATCGGGGATATCGGGGGAACCCGACAGCGTGTAGGCCCCCCAACTGACCAGCGGTACGGCCAGCACGGCGATGCCGCCGACGATCTTCGCGGCCGTCAATGACCCACTCGAGGTCTTAGGCTGGTTGCCGGTGCCGAGCCGCAGGATGCGGCGTGCGATCTCGGCCCGCGCATGTTCGGCATCGGTCGCTGCAATGACGCCGCGTGACGCGTCCTTGTCGATCTCGGCCAACTGGTCACGATAGACCTCGAGGTCATGGCTGCGGTCGACCTCCTGCTCCGCTCGCCGCGCAAGCGGCAGCAGAACGGCAAGACTTGCAACCAAGGTAAGTGAAGCGGCTACGACCCAGAACAGCATGGCGAATAAATAGCCAGCGGCAACAGAACTGCCAACATGGCCGCCCTGCGGCTTATTGACGATTCACTTGCCGCAGCCGGCGGCTGCGGCGCAGCGCAGCTCAGCTCAGCGGCGTCCAGCTGCCGTCGGGGTTGCGGCAGGCGGTACCGCGGGCGACGAGCGGCGTGCCACCGGTGAAGACGGTCTGCGAATACTGCCTGCAATCCTGGGAACCGACCCTGTAGGGCTGGGCCGCGACGACTTCGCCGGACTGGCTTTCACCCTTCCAGGCGACGGCCTGCCCGCCCTGGCCGTATTCGAGCGCCCGGTACTCGGCCTCGAGCGCCTTGCGCCGGTCGCCGCTGCTCAAGCCGCCGCCGATCGAGCCGCCGATGAGCCCGCCATCCATGGCATCGATGATGCGGGCGGCCACCTTGCGGTTGGGGCCGGCGGCATCCGCCCCTCCAACGGAGGGAATGATGCCATCGCCGCTCCCCAGCCCGCTGGTCGCACAGCCGGATATGGCAAAAAGCCCGGCGATCATCGCCAACCGAAGTCTCATATCTATCAACGGTCCCGAATTTCTCGTCCACTTACAAGGAGTTGGCGTCGCGTTAGTGCGCATCTTTGGCCGAAATGGGGCCGATTCGGCCAGTCGAATCTACTGCACTCCGCCCAGTTCCACGACTGCTTTCAGCCCGCCCAGGGATGATCGCTCCAATAACAGCCTGCCGCCATATTCCTTGACCAGATCCGCCACGATGGCCAGCCCCAGGCCGGTGCCCGGCTTGGTCTCGTCCAGGCGACTGCCGCGCTTCAGCGCCTCGCGGGCCTTGTCTTCGGGTATTCCTGGCCCGTCGTCCTCGATCAGGATCGCAAAGCGCGGCGGCTCCTCGCCGATGGACGGCAAGGTTTCGACCGAGACCCTGACTTCCCCGCGGGCCCATTTCATGGCGTTTTCGAGCAGGTTGCCGACGATTTCCTCGAGGTCCTCGCGTTCGCCGGCGAACATCACCTCGCCTGCCGGCAAGGCAAGCGAGATGGAGGTGCCCCGCGAGAGCTTGTCCATGACCCTGACCATGCGCTGCAGAAGCGGCGCTACCGGCGTGCGATAGACGACGCTCTCGCGCTGCGCTGCGACACGGGCACGCTGCAGATAGTGATCGATCTGCTTCTGCATCGCCGCGGCGTGGTCGGAGATGAGCTGCCCCTTCGGCCCGCCCATCGCCCGCCCCTCGTTCAGCATCACCGCCAGCGGCGTCTTCAGCGAATGTGCCAGATTGCCGACCTGGGTGCGGGACCGCTCGACGATCCTTCGATTGTTCTCGATGAGGGCATTGGTTTCGTTGGCGAGCGGCTGGATCTCCGCCGGAAAACGCCCGGTCAACCGTTGCGCGGTGCCTTCGCGCACCATGGCGAGCGCGTTGCGCACGCGGCCAAGCGGCTGCAGGCCAAGAAGGATGGCGATGGCATTGATGGCGATCATGCCGAAGCCGAACAGCGAAAGGTAGGAGAACAGCCGCCATTCGAAGCCGCGGATCTCGTCCTCGAGCTCGGTGCGGTTGCCCATGACGCGAAACCTGGCGATGCGGTTCTGCGAATCCAGCACGAACTCGCTCTCGAACACTTCGAGTTCCTCGCCGGCAATGCCTTCCGCCTGATAGTGCCGCTGGAAATCGCTGTCGAACGGCACTTCTTCGGCGCTCGGCGACGGCACCGCCTCGGTCATCGACGACGACCGCAACTGTCCCACCAGCCCCTTCGAAACCGGCTCCACCGACCAGTACCAACCGGATACCGGTTCCGAAAAGCGCAGGTCCCCGAGATCCGGGCCGCCGGTCAGCGTGCCGCTGTCCGAGACGCCGACCGACCCGATGAGGTTGAACAGATGTGCCGACAGCAGGCTGTCGAAGCCGCGCTCGCTGGTCTGCCGATAAAGCGACCCGATGACGGTGAAGATCAGGGCGAAGGCCAGGATCGCCCATACGGTCGAGAAGGCGATGACGCGAAAAGCCAACGACCGCGGGCCGAGGCTCAGCGCGTATCGCTTCAAGCGGGACAGACGTTTGCTGAGCTTTTCCGCCTCAGGCCTCCGGTTCGCGCATGCGGTACCCCATACCGCGGACCGTTTCGATCATGTCGATGCCCATCTTCTTGCGAAGGCGGCCGACGAACACCTCGATCGTGTTGGAATCCCGGTCGAAGTCCTGGTCGTAGAGGTGCTCGACCAGTTCGGTCCGCGAGACCACCTCGCCCATATGATGCATCAGATAGGCGAGAAGCCGGAATTCGTGCGACGTCAGCTTCAGCGGCACGCCGTTGACGTCCGCTTTCGACGACTTGGTGTCGAGCCGGAGCGGCCCGCAGGCGAGTTCCGAGGAAGCATGGCCGGCGGCGCGCCGGATCAGCGCCCTCACGCGCGCCAGCACTTCCTCGATGTGGAACGGCTTGGTGACGTAATCGTCGGCACCGGCATCGATCCCGGCGACCTTGTCGCTCCACCGGTCGCGCGCCGTCAGCATGAGCACGGGCATCTTGCGCCCTTCCCGGCGCCAGCGCTCCACCACGCTGATGCCGTCCATCTGCGGCAGGCCGATATCGAGCACGACCGCGTCATAGGGCTCGGTATCGCCGAGAAAATGCCCTTCCTCGCCATCGAAGGCCTTGTCGACGACGTAGCCGGCGTCGGTCAATGCCTCCGAAATCTGGCGATTGAGATCTTTGTCATCCTCGACGACGAGTATTCGCATGCGGTTTCGCGACCAGTGATACTTGGGAAGAGATATAGGCCGATTCCGACCCAGGGGAAATCAGCGCTATTCGGCGGGGACCACCACCTCGACCCGACGCGGTCGCTGTCCGTCCTTGCCCGGAACCAGAACGACGATCACGCAGACGGACCGGCCGCCCTTGTTGGACTCCGACGCCCTCGCCAGGGTGCCGCCATACTGGTCGGCCACCTGCTGCCCGATCGAATAGCAGTCCGCCTGGGCCACGACGTATTGTCCGTCGGTCGCGCCGCGCAGCGGTTCCGCGGCGACGGAGCTGGCCAGAAGGCCCGCCACCAGGGGCGTGGCCACCGCAAGCCGGAATATGGAGCGAGACGTTGTCATGTCGGGACTTCTAATACAGCAGTGCTGAACGCCGAATGAACAATGAGTTCACGCAAATGTCGGCAATTGCAACCCTAGCGGTTCCGGCCGATCCGATCCTTCGCGCTCAACCTGCCCAGTATCGCCACGAGCCCCGAAATCGCGGTGACCGCCTGCAGCAGCGTGTCGGTCAGCGCGGCATCGTTGACCCCGCCGACAGGCAGGCCGACAATGCCGGCGAGGCCCACGAGCAGCGTCACCACGGAGGCCCAGATGGTACGCGACAGGTACCAGGGTTTGACATCGGCCATGGCAGGATCCCTTCAAAGGTTTGGGTTCAGGCAAGCGCAAGCCGCCGCGTGGCGGGCAAGCCCCAGCCTGCGGCGACACTGAATTGGCGAACGGCGACGTCGAGCGCGGTCGGAGGCGTGCCGAAATCCGCGACGATCTCAGCGGCGGCATAGGTCCAGCCCGGACCGGAAACGTTCGTCGAGCGGACGATGGAGCCGTCCACGGAAGCCACGTCGATGCGGTATTCCTCCCGCTCCTCGCCGAGCGGGATTTCCCCTGCATCCCAGCTGTCAGCGTCCATCCTGCCGCGCCTGACCCAGGCGACGGCGAGGTCGCCGCCTGCCGTCCGCTTCGCCCGAACATGGACGGGCGACAGGGGCAAGAGTGCCCGCCGCCCGCCGATCTCGCTGTGAGCCGAATAGTTGCCGCCGGCGAAGTCTGCCCCCAGAGGGCCCACGCGCCAGTTGAGCCGAAGCCCGGCCTCGGCCGGCAGCAGGCCGGCCGCGACGACGGCTTCGTCGATGACAACGAAGGCTGCACCGGCTGCTGCACCGGCAGCGTTCGCATCGCCGGTGCCGAGTTGGCCGCGCAGCAGTCCAGCCAACCGCCACATGCCGGGCGCGGTCCGCCGCCGTCTCGAACTGGACGAGTTCCCACTCGCCGTTCGCGGACCGGATGGCGGCGAGATTGGCGCCATTGAGCAGTTGCGCGCGGCTTACGCTCGCAAGTTCGCCTTCATAGAGCTCGACCGTCATGCCGGCGGCCCGGTCGATCCTGCCCACCACGCCCGGCGGCATGGCCGTTCCCAACACGCCCATCTCGGCGCGACGAACCACCGATCCGCGCAGCACGAAGCCCGTGTCTTCGGGGGAAACGAGTAGTGCCTGGCTTCGCCACGGGGTCTGGATCGCGGCGACGCGGAACTGTTCATGCGGCGGCGCCGAGGAGCTTCCCATCATCGGCAGGTCGAGGAATACCGCGTGAGGCTGCCCGGCAACGGCGGACGGTGCCGGCTCGACCCCGGCGTAGGACGATCGCCACGCAGCCGGCACGGTGCGGTTGAGCTGGCGCGCCGCGACGCGCCTGACCAGCCCCTGTTCGATTTCGGTGACCAGGAATTCCGAATTGCTGCCGGATGCCGGCACCTTGACGATCGTGCCGGGCTCGACGTCGGCCCGAGGCTCGGCAACCGCGAAGTTCAGCTGCTCGCGCTCGCCCCATCGGCGTCGCATCCAGTCCTGGGCAAGCGCCCGCGCCTGCCCCGCTTCGAGCACCCCGGGAAACGAAATGGTGTGCTGCCGGCTCCCGCTGGCGCCGAACTGCCGACTCCGAACTGCAGAGGCCTGATAATCGGTCACCGGATCGCGGAAACCCAGCACTAGCTCGGCCGGGATCTCATGCGACGGAGCCCGTACGATCTCGGCAGCGTGTCTGTCCCCCTCGATCGCCAGTTCGTCCAGCACCACCACCTGATCGCTCGACGCCGTCGACCGCCTGAACACGAGGCGGTCGGCCTGCTGTATTGCGGACAAGCCGTAGAGATCGATGAGCGGCTCGAGGGCCGCCCGCGCCGACGTGGGATCGGCCAGGACGTAGCCCGCCAAGGTGTCGTCGACGCCATCCGCATCCGCTGCCGGCAGGCCATGGTCTGCCAGGATGGCGTTGACGAGATCGGCAACGGTCGGCCCGACCAGACGGCCGTTCAGCCAGTGTCCGCGATGCCAGGCCGAACCATCCGACCAGGCAGTCGCCTGCAGGGGAAAGGCTGGGTAGGGCCTCGCGTCCCACGCCCACACGTAAGAGCGGGACACGTCCACCATGCGGCCGCCATAGAGGGGGGACTGCGGATTGCGCTGGACATCGTCGACAACTGGTTCCCAATGCCTGGCATGAGCCTCCAGCAGGCGGCGCTGGGCGATATCCGACCTCCCACCGGCGGAAAAATACGGCACGCCGTTCTCGGAAGATTTGACGTCCGGGAACATGTTGGGCTGGTTCGGGCCCTTGTCGACGGCGGGACAGCCGATCTCGGTAAACCAGATCGGCTTGCTGCAGGGTACCCATGCAGTCGGGTCGGCAAGCTCGACGCCGCCACGCCGGTCGAAATGCCGCTTGCTCCACCAGCCCGAGAGATCCTTGTAGCGAAAGACCCAGGCCTTGCCGTAGGCCCCGTCGGTGATCGCCCTGCGCGACCGCTGCAGCCTGGCAGTGAAATCGGGATAGTACCAGTCGAAACCCTCGCCGCCTCCGATCGAGGCGCTCAGGCCGGCGGGATCGTAGGGCGAGGCAAATCCGTCCGGGTTGCCGCCGGCATAGTCGACGTCGCGCCAGTCCGACAACGGCATGTAGTTGTCGATGCCGACCGCGTCGATTGCCGGGTGGGCCCACAGCGGGTCGAGGTGAAAGTAGACGTCGCCGCTGCCGTCGCTCGGGTGATAGCCGAAATATTCGCTCCAGTCGGCGCCGTAGGTGATCTTGCAGCCGGGGCCGACAATGGTGCGGACATCCGCCGCCAACGTGCAAAGCTCCTCGACGAAAGGGAAGGCCTCCGAGCCGTCGCGCAGCGTCGTCAGGCCGCGCAACTCGCTCCCGAGCAGGAAAGCGTCGACACCGCCGGCGAGCACAGCCAAGTGGGCGTAGTGCAGAATGAAGCGCCGGTATCCCCAGTCGGTAGGGTTTCCCGAGAATTCGACGGTATGGGTACCGGGGTCGAAGTGGCCGACCGTCGCCTGTCCGCAGAAGGCATCCACCTGGCTGCGGGCGGCGGCGGTGCGGTCGGCAGAGCCGGGAAGCATCGGCGCAGGCATGCAGGTGATGCGCCCGCGCCACGGATAGGGCGGCTGGCTCGGCTGGCCATAGGGATCCGGCAAGGCGTTGCCCGCCGCAATGTCCATCATCACGAACGGGTAGAGCGTCACCTTCAGGCCGCGCGCCTTGATCTCGGCCATCGCCTCCAGGACGCTGCGATCGGACGGCGTGCCGCCATAGGCAGCTTCGCCGTCATGCTTCGAGACGACGAGGGCATCGGGTCGATCGATGCCTGCCGCGCTCCAGGCCACCGACAGGCCGGAGGGCGATGAGCTGGTGACCCCGGGCCTCAGGCGGCAGTGGCCGGCGCGCAGGTCGTCGCCGAACCAGGCCACGACAAGGGCGACGTGTTCGAGGTTGGGACAGAGCATCTGCAGCTCGTCCAGGGACGCGGCGATGTCGGTGCCGGCATAAATCACGTGCCGGTTGATCGCGTCGGTCTCGCCCGGCCTTTTCTTGCGGCTGACCAGCCTGGTCGAAAGGCCGTATTCGGTGGCGCCTGGGATCAGGGAAACCGCGCGGATGCGGCCGCACAATTCGCCGACCGGCCGCATCACCTCGAACTGCATCTGCGGAATGCGGTTACCGAACTCGCCGATATCGAGGTTCTCGACCACGACATAGGCGACGCCGCGATAGGCGGGCGTATTGGCGGCTCCCTGCTTGGCAGCGATCAGCGGATCGACGGTCTGGTCTTCGGTTCCGCGGTGGATACGCAGTTCGATCGTGTCGCGATCGATCTCGCGGCCGTCCGCCCATACCCGGCGAACGCCGGCGATCTCGCCCTCGCACAGGGCAAATGCTGCGTTCGCATAATAGGAATATTCCGTCAGCTTGGGACCGAGTTTGCCCTGTCGCCGGGTGCGGCGCGTCTCCTTGAAACGGGTCGCCCAGATCAGCGTCCCGCCGATGCGGGCGGTGCCGTAGACGCGCGGCAGCGAGTTGCCCTCTTCGGCGGTGAACGGTCGGGGGCCTGACATCCGCGGCCCCTCGATCCTCCGGGTGCCCTCGATGAGCGCCCGGTCGATGGCATAGCCCGCAAGGGCGCCGGCCGCGGTACCGATGGCGCTGCCGATCGGTCCGAGCATGCCGCCCAGGAATGCCCCGGCGGCCTGCAATAGGATGGTTGCCATCGGTGCTCCGAGGGAGAGTTGCAAAATCTAGTCAGGAAAGGCGAATGCGGCCGCCAGGCGCCGCCGCCACTGCGGCACCATCCGCGTCAGCGTCACACCGTGATCCTGGTAGGCGTGAACGAAGCGAAGGTCGTCACCGACAGGATCAGCCGCACGGGGTAGCGCGCAATCGTCACGGCGTCCCCAGGCGGCCATCCGTCGAGGACCAGGCGCCAGGCCTGGTCGATCAGCGCCAGGCCCGTCGTTCGTTCCACGTCCTCGCGCGCGGCGCGGATCAGCCCGCCGATCAGCGCATCCTCGCTGACATGGGCAATGCGCAAATGCGCCTTGGCCTCCAACAGCGTCACAGGCTCGACCGCCGGGGCGCTGGTCCTGATGAGGGTCATTCGTCACCCCTTGCGTCTGCTTTGAAAAGGAAGCGGCCCCGGTCGGTACGTGGCCGGGGCCGCCGCGGCACAATTGGCGAACGGGAGGGGGAAAGCCGTCCGCCCTTAGGCCGTGCCGTACTTCAGCAGCTTGATCGCGGAGAAATCCTGGACGCCGCCGCCCACCCGCTTGGTGGTGTAGAACAGGACATAGGGCTTGGCCGAATACGGATCGCGCAGCACGCGCACGCCGGTGCGGTCCACCACGAGATAGCCTCGCGAGAAATCGCCGAAGGCAATGGGCGTCGCGTTGGCGGCCGCATCCGGCATGTCCTCGGCCTCGACGAGCGGGAAGCCCATCAGCATGGCCCGCTGGCCGGGCGCCGCGGGCGGCTGCCACAGGTAGTTGCCGTCGCCGTCCTTGAGCTTGCGGATCGACGCCTGCGTCTTGCGGTTCATCACCCAGTTGGCGTTCTGCCGATAGCCGGCCTTGAGCGTGTAGACCGTATCGATCAGCACGTCGGAGGGGCTCGACGCCGGCAACGCACCGGAGACGCCGGTCACCACGTAGCCGATGTCGCCCCACGCCCAGCTGGCCTCCGCCACCTTGTTGTAGTCGAGGAATCCCTTGGGCCTGTTGACGCCATTGCCGTTGACGAAGGCCGTGCCCTCCTGTTCGGCGAACGCTGCCTCCACCTCTGAAGCGATCCACTGGTCGAGGTCGACGACGCTATCCTCCAGCAAGGAGGCGGTCGCCGCCGGCATCGCGTAGAGCTCCATCGTCGGGAACTGCAGCTCGGCGAGCGTCGGCGTGGCCGTCTGGGGCCGCGCCGCCGTCTCCGCCACCCAGCCGACGGCCGGACCGGAGACGGTGAACGGCTTCTTCAGCACCGCCGCCGAAACCTGCCTGACCGCGGCGATCGACCGGATCGGCGACAACGCCGACAGCCTGCGTCCGATCTCGGCTTCGGTTTCATCGGGCACCAGGTAGCCGCCGTCCTGACCCGAACCGTAGGACATCGCCTTGGAATCGAGCGCCCTCAGCTGCCGGTCGTCGCCGGCGCGCATGTAGAGGTCGAATGCCTCCTTGTGTTCGCTCGGCGCAGCCCGCCCGCCTTCGCGGCTCAGCGCCGGCCTGACGCGCTTGAGCGACAGGCCGTCGAGGGCACGCTTCTGCTCGTCGAGCGCGCGCGATATCCGGTCGACCTTCTCGCTGGTCACGACGTCCGCGCCCATCGCGGCACCCCATTCGCCACGCGGATCGCTTGGACGGCTTCGAGCGCGGAGAGGTCGAACATGCGCCTGAGCGCAGGCACGACAGGGCGCGGGCAGTTCTCACGGTTTTCCGCATACCAATGCCCCGCGCGCGTTGCGGCAGGGCTGGCGTTGTGGTAGCAGTTTTCCTTGAAAGCGCCGCTATGCTTTTCTGACCTATCGCCGCCGTTCAGGGGACCAGCCTGAGCGGCGGTTTCAGTTTCAGGGTCAGGCGGCTTCGTGCCGATTTTCGTTTTACAGTCAGGCCGTTTGTTCCGGCCACGTTCACGGTTTTCCGTGCCCTTACTGTAAACCGCAAGCTCTTGTTTTTCCTTACCTTTATGCCGCTCGGCTAAATTCGCACATCTCGTCTTCGAGCGCTTCGAAGCGTCCGGCGTGCAGCACCTTGCCCTGCTGGTAGAGCGCCGCGATCGGTTCGGCGCGCAGCCATTTTGCCCGCCTTGCCCTGACCGCCTTCACGGGCACGGCCGGGTCCACCATCCGGATCACCGCCGTGGCCATCTCGCCGCCCTGGTTCGTCTCGACGACGATGCAGTCGGCTGCCAACTGGTGAAAAAGTCCCACCGCGGCACCGGCCCATGCCTGGGGCTTGGCCGCGCGAACCGTCGCATCGGCAAGCACCACCGCCCTCCCCGCCTCGTCGAGGCCTGCGGCGACGATGCCGCAGGCATCGGAATTGCGGTGCGAACTCGCTGGCGGATCCACTGCAACGACGATCCGGCGAAGGGTTGGCGCCTCGCCGATCAGCACGCGCTCCAGCATCTCGCGAGACCACAAGGCATCCGGACGGTCCTCGATGAATTCTCCGTCCAGTTCCTGGCGCCCGAGAACCGTGCCGCCATAACGCGCGCGGATCGCGCTCAGAAATGTCGGCGCCAGATTGGCACTGTTCTCTTCGGATCGCATCCGCGTCACGTGCACCTGCGGATCGGCCAGCAGCCGCTTCAGCAAGGGCAGCGGACGCGGGGTCGTGGTGATGATCTGCCTCGGCCTCTCCCCCAGCCTGAGACCGAACTGCAGCATGTCGAAACAGGCATCCGGATATCTCCACTTCGCCAGTTCGTCACACCAGGCTGCCTGGAACTGGGGCCCGCGCAAGCTGTCGGGATCCTCGGAGGAGAAGATCTGCGCCACAGCTCCGCTTTTCCACACCAGACGCCGGCGGCTCGCTTCGAAGCGCGGCCTGTCGTGGCGCGAGATCGTCATGATCCCGGATGGACCCTCGATCATCACCTCCCTGACGTCCGCCAGCGTTTCTCCGACCAGGGCTATCGGCGAGTGCTGGGTGTTTGCGAAGGGCGGGAAGCCCCGCACCATGCAGTTCACCCACTCCGCGCCGAGGCGGGTCTTGCCGGCACCGCGCCCGCCGATCACCAGCCATGACGCCGGCTGCCGCTCGAGCAGATATTGTTCGATCCGGGCGAAATGCACCCACTCGCGGTCGACCAGCCAGCCTTCGTGCTCACTTATGTTTTTCTGCGACCAGCACCCGTGCATAGTCTCGAGCAAGTTGGATGATGCGCCGGTCGATCCTGGCGAGCACGTCGGCCGTTTCTGCATCGCGCTTGGTCTGGCTCACTTTCTCGCTTTCGGTTCCACGGCTGAGCTCTCCGATCTTCTCGACCGTCTTCAATATCGAGGAAACCAGGTCGACCTGTCCCTTGTCGAAGGCGCCTTCGTGCTCGAGCCGGAGGCTTTCCACCTGTGCCACCAGCGCGTCGGCCAGCCTCGCCAGCCTCTCGTCCAGACCAGTGGAAGTCGGGGCCGTCCAGCCCTCGCGGAGAATTTGCCTTTCGATCGTGGAGGCAGCCTTGCCGCTGGCCGCAGCCAGCAATTCGACACCTGCCGCAGCGCCTTCGTAGAGCGCCCGCAGCGCCCGTCCTCGTTCGACCGCATTCGCGCCCAACGCCAACCTCCAAGGTTCGATCAATTCGGAAATCGTCGGGCGAGCAGGACGCATTAGCTCCGGTCGCACTTCTTCGACGATAGCCAAACACTAGCAGACGACCGTAACGCAGTCAAGAATATATTCCTATAGCAGAGCATTTTTCCTCGCCAACGACGATGTTACCGGCCCCCCCTTGTCCCGCCACCGAAAATCGGGGACAAGACGCCCGAGGGGCGGGGGACGCGCGCCCTTAATTCGCCAGCAAGCGTATCTAGGTATAAGCTGTAGCAACGCGCCGGACCCATTTCGAATGGAAAGCCCACTCGAACCACGCAAGAGGAGAGGCCGACTGGCCGCTGGCCTGTTGGCCATCGACGCCTGGCTCGACTCGTCTCTCTACGAACTTCGTTTCCGCGCGCAGCAGTTCTGGGAGAACGCCACGGTCTTCTTCCGCCGCTTCCGGGTCAAGGGATGGCGGCGCGGCATCATCGAGCTGTTGAGCGAGGCTTTCACGCTCGGCGCCGGCGGCTCGGTCGTCATGCTGGCCTTGGCGATGCCGGCCTTCGAGGAGACGACGAGCGACTGGCGCAACCAGGACGACTTCGCCGTGACCTTCCTCGACCGCTACGGCAATGAAATCGGCCAGCGCGGCATCATCCAGCGCGATTCGGTGCCGGTCGACGAAATGCCCGACCATGTCATCAAGGCGGTGCTCGCCACCGAGGACCGGCGCTTCTTCGACCATTACGGCATCGACTTCCTGGGACTGTTCCGCGCGATGTCGGAGAACATGCGAGCCAATTCCGTGGTCCAGGGCGGCTCCAGCATCACCCAGCAGCTCGCCAAGAACCTGTTCCTCACCAACGAACGGACGGTCGAGCGCAAGGTCAAGGAGGCCTTCCTGTCGATCTGGCTGGAGATGAACCTCTCCAAGAAGGAGATCCTCCAGCTCTATCTGGACCGCGCCTATATGGGCGGCGGCACCTTCGGCATCGCGGCGGCGGCCGATTTCTACTTCGGCAAGCAGGTGAAGGACCTGAACCTCGCCGAGGCCGCCATGCTCGCCGGCCTGTTCAAGGCGCCCACCAAATACGCCCCGCACATCAACCTGCCGGCGGCGCGCGCGCGCGCCAACGTCGTGCTCACCAATCTCGTGCAATCCGGCTTCATGACCGAAGGCCAGGTTCTGTCGGCGCGGCTTCGCCCGGCCGACATCATCGACCGCGGCGAGCGCAAGAGCCCGGACTACTTCCTCGACTGGGCCTTCGAGGAGGTGCAGCGGATCGCCGCCAAATCCGGCATCCACTCGCTCGTCGCCCGCACCACGATCGACATGAACATCCAGAAGGCCGTCGAGGAATCGCTCGAGTACCACCTGCGCCAGTTCGGCAAGGAATACGGCGTCACCGAAGGCGCGGTCGTCGTCATCGAGACCAATGGCGCCGTCCGCGCCATCGTCGGCGGCCGCGACTACGGCGCCAGCCAGTTCAACCGAGCCACCCGGGCGCAGCGCCAGACCGGCTCCTCGTTCAAGCCCTATGTCTACGCGACGGCCATGGAAAACGGCTTCACCCCGGAATCGGTCATCTCCGATGCGCCGATCAGCTGGGGCGGTTGGTCGCCGAAGAACTACACGCGCGGCTACTCCGGCCGCATGACGCTCACCACCGCACTGGTGAAGTCGATCAACACCGTGCCGGTACGCCTGGCCAAGGAGCACCTGTCCATCCCGCCGATCAAGGCGATGGCCGAAGCCATGGGCGTCGAGTCGCCGGTCAGTTCGCACAAGACGATGGTGCTGGGCACCTCGGGCCTTACTGTTATGGATCAAGCCACCGGCTACAGCGTGCTTGCGCAAGGTGGCGTCGTCGGAACCCGGCACGGCATCAACCAGCTGGTCACCCACGCCGGCCAGGTCGTCTACGACTACAACAAGGATGCCCTGCCCCCCAAGCGCGTGCTGTCAGAGCAGGCCGTCGCGTCGATGAACTCGATCATGGTCCAGATTCCCGAAACCGGCACGGCCCGCAAGGCAGCGCTCCCTGGCATCCGCTCCGCCGGCAAGACCGGAACCACGCAGTCCTATCGCGATGCTTGGTACATCGGCTACACCGGCAACTACACGGCGGCCGTCTGGCTCGGCAACGACGACTTCACGCCGACCAACAAGATGACCGGCGGCTCGCTGCCGGCGATGGTCTGGCAGCGCTTCATGGCCTATGCGCACCAGAACATCGACCTGAAGCCCATTCCGGGCATCGAGAACCCCTTCGTCGATCCGGCGACCGTGGCCAAGGCCGACGAGGCTGCCAAGACCGGCGCTGAAGCCGCTGCGACCGACGCGGCGGACCGGCCTCCGGTGCTGTCGAGCACGACGACCCGCACGCTGCGCGAGATCACCACCTTCTTCCAGCAAGCTCCGGCGATCGAGCCTCCACCGGAGCCGAACACGCTCTCGGCCCTGTAGGCAACAAAGATCATTGAGCTTCAACGGAAGCATTCGCTTGCCCTCGACTTGCCATCCCTTCGGATGACGGGATATTCCTCCAGCAACTCCATCCTGCGACGGCTCATGCTGAAACAATCGGTACTGATAGCGCTTGCGTTGGCCCTGGCCGTCGGAGGCGGAGCCGCGAGCGTCGGGCTGGTGCTCGGCTCCGGAGAAGGCATTGGCGCTGTCTCGGTCGGCCCGTGGACGGCTTACCCAGACATCGGCACGCCCGAAGCCGATCCCTATTCGAAGGCGCGCGTCGCGCGCGACGGCATATTGGCGCTCGGCCGCGCCGAAGGGCTGAGCTTCGCGGCGGAACGCGATTCGGACGGCGTGCTGCTCAGGCGCGAATGCACCTACCGGATCGAAGGCAGCCTCCCCATCGCGAGGTTCTGGACGCTCTACGCCACCGACCAGTCCCAGGCGGTCCTCAAGTCCCCGACGCAGCGGAAGCCCTCGTTGAATTCCCTCGAAGTACTACGGCAGCCGGACAACTCGGTGTCCATCGAGGTCGGTGCACGGGCAACGCCCGGCAACTGGCTGGCTGTTTCAGGTTCCGGCGAGATGTCGCTGGTCGTGACCCTCTACGACACGCCAGTCGCCGCCAGCACCGGCCTTTCCGGCATCGAAATGCCCCGCATATACAGGGGGCAGTGCGATGCGTAAGCTCCTCCATGCCCTGGCCGTGGGGATAGTCGGCGCAGGCATTGCCCACATCGTCATCCTGCTCTTGGTGCCGAGCTTCTCGGAGCGGGATGCGTGGTCGCGCCTTGCCATGGTTGCGGGCCCCAACAAGGTCGTCCGCCTCGACGCCGACATCGGCGGCACGCCGGTGGTGAAGGCGCTGGACCCCTCCTTCTTCGAAGCCGCCTGCAGGTTCGATCTCTCCGAAGGCGTGGTACGCATCGACAACGCCGGCAAGGTGCCCTACTGGTCGGCCTCGGTATACGACCGCGGCGGTGAGAACATCTACAGCTTCAACGACCGCACCGCCACTGACGGCAGTCTCGACTTCGTGGTCGTCACGCCGGCTCAGATGATCGAGCTGCGCAAGGATTTGCCGCAGGAATTCGAGAAGTCGATCTTCGTGGAAACGCCGATCGACGAGGGCATCGTCGTCGTTCGTGCCTTCGTGCCGGACGAAAGCTGGAAGCCCACCGTGTCGCGCTTCCTCGACGGCATCAACTGCGAGATGCAGTGACCGCTCGACGCAGCCGAACGCGATGCCGTCAGTGCCGCGGCAGCGGCTCGTTGCGCCTCATGCCGTCGATACGTCCTGCGCCGTCGTCGACGCCTGGCTCGCTCGATTTCACACGCTCGTAGCGGACGCCTGGAAAGATGATGATGGCTGCTGGCTTTTCCGCGACACGCAGGGGTCTGCGGGCGGTCCGCTGGCGCGGTATGAACGATACAACGCTGCCCATGTCTGCGATTTCCCTCTCGGTTGCACCGGAGCAAGCACGCAACGCCTCCGCGTCGATAAGGCCACCAGACAGTTAACAGTACGCTAACAAATCGCCGCTAAGTTTATGTTCATATTCGGCATCTCGCGGGGGGCACGCAGGTTCGCTCCGCGGTTCTGGATAGTGTGCAAAGTTGTTCAGGCGTACGCGTTCGTGTCAGCATCGGACTTCAGGCAAATCGCCATCGGCCGCGAAACCGGAAAGCCCGAGAGGCTTTTTCGTGCAGCTGTTTCTGCCTTCTGTGCCCTGCCGCGCCCCTCGCGCCGCGAGGTCGCCCAGCTCGAAGACCTGACGCTGCCGCTCTTCGACAAGGTCTCCGTCGATGCTCGACGGTTCGTCTCCGCCGCGCTGTCCGAAAGCGAATATGCGCCAATGGGCCTGGTCAGACGTCTTTGCGACGAAGGCGTCGACGTCGCCGCTCCCTTGCTCGTGCGCTCGCCGCTCCTTTCCGACGTGGCGCTCATCGCGCTGATCGGACGGCATGGGCTGCCCCATGCCCGCGCGATCGCACGGCGCCCGGGCCTCAACCCGGCCATTGCCGATCTGATCCGCGTGCTCGAGCGCCCTCGCCTGGTCTATCCAGAAGTGATGGCGGACAGACCCGAGACGCCGGCGCCTGCCCCTCACGCCGACCATCCGGAGCACTCCGGTTCCGAAGGCACTCCCGCGACGGGAGAGCTTGCGGAAGCCGTCCGTCGGCGGCTTCGATCGATGATGGCGTCGAACACGGCCAGCGCGCCGGAGGAGCGTGCGCCGGCCTATGAACGGCTCAAGGTCACGGCGCTCACCGGCAACAGCGCCTTCTTCCAGACCGCACTTGCCGATGCGCTGGAGATCGACTTCCAGACGGCGCGATCGATCACCGAAAGGTCCGGATATTCCTCGCTCATCGACGCCTTGAAGGCGCTTGAACTGCAGGAAGAGCAGGCGTTCCTCCTTGCGGCAGCGACCTTCCCGGGTCATTTCGCCCATGCGGAAGGCGTCAGGCTGTTCCTGGAGCGCTACCGGCTGCTGCACCGCGACGTGGCCATGGACAGGGTCCGCGAGTGGAAGGCCGCCGCCGTCGGTGCGCGAATTCGTGAAAACGCCAATCGTGCCGGTTTCGGCGCATCGCCGAAGGACAGCCACCTCAGAGCTTCGTGAGGACAATCAGGTCCTGGACCGGCGAATTGCTTTCGATCTCGATGACCCAGATATCGGGGTCAAAGCGACGCTCGCGCTCAAGCCGGGCGTCGATCGACGAGGCATCTTCCGTGGTTTCGAGCAAGCTGAACTGGCGTTCGTCGGGTCGAGCCGAATCGTAGCTGGTCTGGGGAGCGGGTCCATAGAGCGTGGTGGTGCCGAAACGGTCGCGGGCGAGGACGAATACGGCTCCGGCCTCCGTCGCCCCCCGGCTCAGGATGGCCGCGAAGCCGCCTTCGCCAAACACCCTTCGCACCAGGGCAGATACCCAAAAGTCTGTTGTTACGCGCATCCCGCCGTTTCGCTCTCCAGGCCGCCACGGCCTCTATAGCCTCCTGCACCTCCCGCGCACAGGCCGGGAACCAGCTATTCGGTCAGCCCGATCTCGCGCATCTTCCGGTAGACTTGCTGATCGGGCTCGCCGGTCTCGGGCAGGCCGAAGAGCGCCTGGAATTCGCGAATCGCCGCCGTGGTCCGGCCGCCGATCACACCGTCGATCTCGATGCCGTCATTGCCGAAGGCTTTCAGCCCGACCTGTATCTTCCTGATGCGTTCCGTCGGCGACGCTTCGCTGGCCTGAGTAGCGCGAACCGCCGGTGACGGCTGAGACGGCCGTGGCTGCTGCGATGGCACGGCCTCTGAGCGCGGCGACGGTCTCGGCGTGATGCCTGCCGTCGTCTCGTCGGCGCCCAGTTGCTCGAGCAGGGCATGATCGATCGTCCCCGTGACCGGCAGCCCCACCTTTTGCTGATAGGCCTCGACGGCGCGGCGCGTGTTCGGGCCGTTGAGCCCGTCGACCGTACCTTGGTAGAAATCGAGATCCCTCAGGATGCTCTGCACCTGTTCGACCTCGGGATCGCCCTTCGGCGGCCGCTGCGCTTCCTCGGGCCGTTCGATCGTGATGGTCGTCTCGGGCAAGGCCGGATCCGCCTCCGGAAACGCTGCCGCATCTCTGGTCGAGAAGAACGCCCCCGTGTGGGCGTAGGGCTGGTACCAGAGCGCGTTCGCCGACACGTAGAACAGCGCCACCAGGAACGCCGTCGAGCCCCCCACCAAGACGGGGTTGCGCGCGATCAACCCGCCGAGCGCCAGCGCGCCATCCTGCAAAACGCTGCGGTCTTCGACTTGACGCCTAGCCTGCCTTGCGGAGCGAGCCATTGCGCATCTCCTTGATCCTGCCTGTGGGCAAGCGCATCAGTTCGCCCATGGCCGGCTCGGTGTGGAATGAGGGGCCGTCGACAGGCAGGCTGATGGTTACCTTCGTTCCTTCCTCGGGAGCGCTTTCGATCGACATTGTGCCGTCGTGCAGCGCGACCAGCCCCTTCACCAGGGACAGGCCCAGTCCGGTTCCCTCGAAGCGACGTGTATAGTCGTTCTGGATCTGCATGAAGGGCGTGCCGAGGCGGGAAAGATGCTCCTCGGCTATTCCGATACCGGTGTCAGAGACCCAGAAGTGCAAGCGGGAACCCAGGCGCTTGGCGCCGATCTCCACCCTGCCGCCATCGGGCGTGAACTTGACGGCGTTCGAAACCAGGTTGATCAGCATCTGCTGCACGGCCCGTCGGTCGGCGGTGACCTCTCCGGCGCCGGCGGCAACGTCGATCGAAACAGTCAGGGCTTTCGCCTCGGCCTGGAGCGCCATCATCGATGCGCACATGTCGACGGCCTCGCGGAACTTGAACGGCTCCGGGTTGATCGCATAGCAGCCGGACTCGATCTTGGACACGTCGAGGATCGAGTTCACCACGTCGAGCAGATGCTGCCCGGAATCGCGCACGATGCCGACATATTCCTTCTGGCGCGGCTCCTTGAACGAACCGAACATCTCGTGCAGCAGCATGTCGGAGAATCCGATGATCGCATTCAGCGGCGTGCGCAGTTCATGACTTACCGCCGCCAGGAAGTTGGATTTCGCCAGCTCGGCGCTCCTTGCGGTGTCGTCCGCCCTGGCAAGGTTTTCGCGCAGGTCGGCGACCATGTCGTTCGCCCGCACGATAGCCACGATTGACGCACCCTCGCCCTTCATCATCTCCAGCGCGAATGGCTGGAAATTGTCGCCGGCGTCCTCCGCGGCCTGGCGCGGCAGGCGAAGGCGCAATTCCACCGCGCGGAAGTCCGCACCGCCCCGCATGTCGGCCAATGCGCAGAGATAGCCAACGCGGTCGCCAACGTGGATGCGGTCGAAGAAGCAGGTCCCCAGCAGCAGTTCCGGCTGCAGCCGCAGCAGGCTACGCGACTGATCGGAGACCTCGACGATGTCGCCATTGTGAGCGATGCGGAGAACGACCGCCCTGACGATGCTTTCCAGCCCGGTTGCCGGGGCGGCATCGCTCGTACCTGCAGCATGGCCAACAAAAAGCGGGGCGCGCGCGGCGAGCGTCGCCAGCCATGCGATCGAGAGCAGCCAGTGCCAGCCGGAAGCCGACGCGCCATAGGCAAAGGGGGCGGAAGAGAGGAAGCCCGTCAGCAAAGCTGCAGCAAGGGCGGCAAGCGCTCCGAGGGTCGCCGCCCTGCCCGTCCGCCACACCCATGCCGCTTCCACCGGCAATGCCGCCAGAAGCAGAGCCGCCGGCGAGGTCAGGCCGCCAGCAGCCGCAACGATGGTCGCAACCGCCAGCGACGCGGCGACCAGGGCAGCCGTGGCGACAGGCGCCACCCGGCCGGTCGCGGCGATCGAAAGTGCCGCGAGCCAACTCAGGCTGAACACGGCGAAGATGACGGCGATCGTCGCCGCCGCGCCGAGATTGGCGGAAACCAGCACGACGCCTGAACCGGCGACGAGGAACGGTGCGGACAGCAGCATGCCCACCAGCCGGCGCTGCCGGGGACGCTCGGCATTCGAGGCTGCGGGATGGACCAGACGGTCGCAGCCGCCGGCCAGCGCGCCGGAAAACTCACCGTATCTGGTCATGACAAAACTCAACGCTACGCACTCTTCCGTGGCTCGCTTCGCGGCTCTTCTGTAGTTGGCAACCAAACTCGCACCGAGCCTTTAATGAAGCGATAAAACCGGGGGATCACACCGCGTACCCGCGGCAAATATCGGACCGACAGCGCCCACTTTCGAGGACAGTTCGCGTCATGGTAAACGGAGGGTTAGCCGGCCCATTCGCCCGGCTGAATCACCTTTCGCGGGTTAGGATTTCCAGCCGCCCAAGTTTCGCAATTTAAATCAAATACTTACGAATCTGGCGCATGACTCGCGCGGCAACGGGGCGTCTCGGCGCTCCGGAACAATGAAAATTCGGTGAAAAAGCATCGCAAAATGCCGCCTTTTGCTGCAAGCGCTCCTTTCCTGGTCCGTGCCATTGTCGCGGCAACGCAGACACGTGGCCGGAGCGGTTTCGCCCCGGCCCTCAATTTCGCAAGGGGCATGCCATGGGCTTTCTGATACGGGCCGCCTTCTGGTTCTCGCTGGTGCTGCTCTTCCTGCCCTTGAGCACCGGTCCGGACGGGGAAAGCCAGGTTAGCCCCCTGCAGGCGCTGTTTGCGGCACGCGAGGCGGTCGGCGACATCGCCGGCATTTGCGAACGCAAGCCGGAGGTTTGCGAAACCGGCAAGGCGGCTATGCAGACCATAGGGGTCAGAGCTCGCGAAAGCGCCCGGATCGCCTACGAACTGCTGGACGAGCAGTTCGGCAAGCCCGACACCGCCACGCAGACGGGAAGCGTCGAGCCCGCGCCGGAAGCCGACAAGCACCCGCAGCCAGCGCCTGAACCAGCACCCGCCAATTGACGTGACCTTGCCGCCCGGTCCTTCCAGGGCGGCATGTGCAGCCATCTTTTTTCGTGACGGTCGAAGGCGCGGCCACTATATCCAGCGATATGACGACCACGATCGACACGATCCGCGACGACTTTGCCTTCCTGGACGAATGGGAAGATCGCTACCGCTATGTCATAGAACTCGGCGAGGCGCTTCCGCCCTTCCCGGACAGCGCGCGGATCGACACCAACAAGGTCCAGGGCTGCGTCAGCCAGGTCTGGCTCGTGACCCACCGCGGCGACGGGGCCGACCCGGTCATCCGTTTCCAGGGCGATTCCGACGCCCATATCGTGCGCGGGCTGGTCGCCATCATGCTCGCCCTGTTCTCGGATCGCCAGGCAAGCGAGATACTGAGCACCGACGCCGAGGCGACGCTGCGAACGCTCGGCCTCGACGAGCACCTGTCGCCGCAGCGGGCCAACGGCCTGCGGTCGATGGTCAAGCGCATCAAGCGCGATGCCGAGTCGGCGCTGCAGCCTGCGTGACCTATCCTTGCTCCAGCTTGGGACGGTAATCCGCCGTCCCCCAGTGCAGAACCTTGCCTCGTCGCCCATTGGCCGAGCCGGGATTGTAGTGGCGGGCAAGGGCGCCGAGCGCCATCTTGAGCATGATCTTGGCCGAACGCACCGGCCAGCCGCGCTCGACTTCCACGCGCTCCAAGCCTTTCAGAAAACAGCAGACGTCGATCAAGACGCCGGCTAGTTCCGGACCCACGGCGTCAATGGCCATGTCGACGCGCTGGCGCGCCGCGAGCGCCGCGTCGGTGAGTTCGCTCAGCCCGCCGCCACCCGTGCCGCGGCGGCCGGAGGCCACGCTCGCTTCCCAGTTGGCACCCAGCCTCGGCATGATCTGCCCGCGCGTGTAGTCCGAGCGCAGGCGCTCGCCCGCAGCGAATTCGCCCCCTGTCAGGAAGGGGTCGCCAGTCTTGTTCCGGCGGCGGACGAGCTGGCCCAAAGGCGACTCCGACAGATTTACCAAGGCAGCCTGGGCGCCGGCCGCGGTGTCGACAAGGGCAACCTCAAGATCGCCGTGCTGGGACCTGAACGGGTCGGTCTCGCCGGTCTGCCGCCGCGCGGCGGACAACCCCTCCGCGGTCAAGCCGACGACCGCTCCATGTCGGCGCAAGAGGCCTTCGCGGGCAAGATCGGCCAATTGTTCCGAAACGACGGCGATGCGGTCGCCCGTCTCGTTTTCGAGCAGGATCTTGTCGCCGCTGGCCGCCGGCATGCAGCTGGCCCTCCCCTTCGCGAGCAGCTTCAGGATGCGCGCACGCGCCTTTGCAGCTTCCCCGGCCATGATCAGCGTCCCAGCCTGTCTCGGAAGGCGGCAATCGCCACCCGCTCCGCCAATGAGACGATACGGTCGAAATCTGGGTCGTCGCGCAGGTCTTCTACCAGATGGCACGCGTACAGAACCGTCGTCCTGTCACGTCCGAAGCCTCGGCCGACGTCGCGCATGCTAAAACGGAAGACGACATGCGCGACATACATCGCGATCTGCCTCAACCGGCTGATGTCGTTTCCGGTCCGGCCCAGGCGACGCAGTTCCCTGCTGGGAACCCCGAACAGTGCCGCCATCAGGTCGATCATGGCATCGCACTGCTCGATGACTTCGTCGTTGCGCCTGTCGGCTGCAAGTTCCAGCCCCGTCCGTTCCAGCTGCGCGGCAACCTCGCGCGCCTCGATCTGCCTTTTCGCCAGCACTGTCGACGTAGCTCCCACCAAACCCGCCCCTCCGAAGATAGGAATAAGTTCTTATACCCATCGTCGAGCTGGGTGTGAACAAAAAAAGAACGGATTTTCTTGCCGGGAGCTGCCAACCCTATGGAAAAACTCATGCATTTCTAATCGAACAACAAAATTGGCGTTCAATTTCTCCTCACCCGCCGGGGCGGACGCATCATTCGTCGAACGTCAACGAGGCAGGTGAAGATGAGGGATTTCCGAAACGAGATTGCGGCATTCAGGCAGGACAAGCTGGCGGAACTGGCCGATGCCAGGCAGAGGGCGGCCCTGCAGATCTGCTGCGGAATCGAACTCGCCGATGCGCTGTCCGGGGGACTCGCTTCCACCCATTCGCTGCTGAGGCGCCTCGAGCGGGCGATCGAACGCGAAAGGCTGAAAGGCGTCAACCGCCATTGGAGCTATGACTTGAACCGTCACATAGCGCTCAAGCAGGTGCGCGACCGGCTGAAAGGCATTTCGCCTGCCGAGCCTGCCAGGCTCACCTTTCGGCCGCGGCGCAGGCGCCGGAAAAGCAAAGCGGCACCCGAAGGTGCCGCTCATTGATCAGGGGGTGGTGGGGGTTCACTTACCCTTGCGCTTGCGGCCCAGGCCCATCTTCTTGGCGAGCTGGGAGCGGGCGGCGGCGTAGTTGGGCGCCACCATCGGATAGCTGGCGTCGAGGCCCCACTTCTCGCGGTACTGGTCCGGCGTCATGTTGTAGTGGGTCATCAGGTGCCGCTTGAGCGACTTGAACTTCTTTCCGTCTTCAAGGCACACGATGTAGTCGTCATGCACCGACCGCTTCGGATTCACGGCCGGCTTCTGCTTGTCTGCAGGGGGCGCTTCGGTAGCATTGCCGACGCGTCCAAGTGCTGCATGCACATCGGCGATCAGTCCCGGAAGCTCTCCGACCGGAACCGGATTGTTGCTGACATAGGCCGCCACCACGTCGGCAGTCAGCTCGATCAGCGTATCGTTGTTTGCAGTAGGCGTTTCGGAAGTATCCATATTCTTCAGGCCCCAATGTGACTGGTTGTTTTTTTGCCCGATATTGCGATCGGGACGCGGCACGATTTTATACCGCAGTTTGCGACTGCGACTCGCGTTCCGTCACTTTAATGAGCCCGTATCAGCAATAAGTCAATTCACTATTCTTTTCGAAATCAAGAACAACGAATTCGACACTTCTCTAACAAATGAACGTTTTTGAAAACCATAGGTCAATTTCTGAGATCAACTCGCCCGATGACGATAGATCTCGCCCAGGCTCACTATCCTCATCCACCTTGGATTTGCCGGTTCTTCTTGGATGACACCACATTCTGGGCCAGTTCGTCCCGAACAGAGCCCTCCCAAATGCGATATCCGGCAGAATATGACGCCTTGGCCAGTAGATGAGCCGATATCGGTGCGGTGAGCACGAAGAAGCCTGCGCCCGCAAGCGCCCTCACACCGGTTGCGAACTCGCCGATGTGCAGCGCAAGCGCCACCAGCATCAGGCAGGATCCCAGCGTGCCGGCCTTGGAAGCGGCATGCATCCGGGTGAGTACATCCGGCAGGCGCAGCAGGCCGATCGAGGCGGTAAGCGCGAACAGCGCCCCCACCACGATCAGCAACCCAGCCAGATAATCACCGACGTCGCCCATCACTGCTGTTCCTCTTCCGCCTGTTCTTCCCGTTTCTTGGCGTCGGCGCCGCCGCTCATCACAAACCTTGCGAAGGCGACCGTGGCCAGGAAGCCGACCAGTCCGAGGGCGATCGCCACGTCCACGTAGAGCCTGAAACCCGATCGGATGCCGAACACTGCGATGAAGCCGATGGCAACGGCAACCAGCATGTCGAGCGCCAGGATACGGTCTGGCAGCGACGGCCCCCTGACCACCCGCACTACGACCAGCAGGAACGAAATACCGAGTATTCCTAGGGCGAAGATCGCACTTGCTTCAAGGAAGGCTGTTCCAGACATCATCTGAACGCCTCCATTATTCTTCTCTCGAAGCCTATCCTTATTTCTTCTTTCGCCCTTTCCGGATCC
Source organism: Aminobacter sp. BE322 (assembly GCF_050433525.1). Classification (NCBI taxonomy): domain Bacteria; kingdom Pseudomonadati; phylum Pseudomonadota; class Alphaproteobacteria; order Hyphomicrobiales; family Phyllobacteriaceae; genus Aminobacter; species Aminobacter sp. BE322. Next base: position 70,510 of record NZ_JBNPXB010000010.1, read on the forward strand.
GAGCAATCCATGCCGTGCACGAACAACGTGCGTCGGTCGTCCGACACGTCCACGGACAAGGTCCCTGGGGTCAGGGTGATCAGGTTGGCGAGCAAGGTGATCTCGAAATCACGCTCGACCTGCAGCGGATAGGCAAAGATGCCGGGCTTGACGTCCATCCGTGGGGAAAGCACCAGCCGCGCGACGCGCACGGCGGAAAGGACGAGCTCCTTCGCAAAGAGCAGAGCAAGCAGCAACGCCGCCCAGGGGCGAACGGTCACCTTCGCCGCCCGCAGCTGGTCGCGGACTATGAACAGGACGCCCCAGCCGATGGCGATGCCCAGGATCAGGTTGGGCACCGTGTAGCTGCCGGACATTCCGACCCATGCAAGCGCGAGCAGCACGACGTAGCGCACGGGGATCATCGTCCACCTCCAGGCGGAAACACTGCCTGCACATAGGCTGACGTATCGATGAGGCCGCCGGCGGCGGCCGTCGCCGCCCGGACGAATGGCTCCGGCATGACGCCCATGCCCACCATCGCCAACGCCAGCAGCGCAATGGTGACGACGCCCAGCCGCGATGCCGCAGCCTGGCCAGGTGCTTCAGCGGGCCTGCCCCCGGCCGGCACGGTGTCTGCCCTCCAGAAGGCAAGGATGAACACGCGGCCCAAGGCAATGGTCGCCAGGAAGCCGCTCAAGAGAACCGCGAAGGCAAGCGGCCATTCGCCGCCATCGAGCGCCGCCCTAACCAGCATGACCTTCGGCCACAGGCCGGAGCCCGGCGGCAGTCCCGCAACGGCGAGCGAGATCACCATCGCCAGCAACGTCAGGAACGGGCTCGCCGCATACAGTCCGGACAGAGAGCGAAGCGAGAAGCTGCCGCCGCGCTGGCGCATCAGGCCACCGAGCAAATAGAGCGCCGACAGCGAAATCATGGAATGCACGGCGTAGAAGATCGTGCCGGACAGGCCGCGTTCCGTGCCCAGCGCGATGCCGGCCAGCATCACGCCCACGCCGGAGATCACCAGGAAGCCGGAAATCCGCCGGATGTCGGATTGCGCCAGGGCGCCGAGCGCCCCGACCAGCATCGTCGCCACCGCTATCCAGCCAATGACGCCTGCCAGTTCAGCGCGTTCCACGGCAAAGATGGTCAGCATCGTCCTGAGCAGCGCGTAGATGCCGACCTTGGTGAGCAGTCCGCCGAACAGCGCTCCGGTGATCACGGGCGGCGTATGGTAGGAGGCGGGCAGCCAGAAATTGACCGGAAAGGCCGCCGCCTTCATGCAGAAGGCCAGCAGGAACAGGGAAGCCAGCGTCGTCAGCGGGGCCGCCGCATCCGCCTGGCCCGCCCTGGCGGCGAGGTCGGCCATGTTGAGCGTGCCGAACGTACCATACAGATAGCCGGTGGCGATCAGGAACAGGGTCGTGCCGACGAGATTCAGGATCGCATATTTCGTCGCTCCGTCTATCTGCGGCTTTTCCGAGCCGAGGATCAGCAAGCCGAACGAAGAGATCAGGAAGACCTCGAACCAGACATACAGGTTGAACATGTCGCCGGTCAGGAAGGCGCCGCTGACGCCGGCCATCATCAGGAGCAGGAACGGGTAGAACCCGTAGCGCCGGCCGGTGGCATCGATGTCCAGCACCGAGTAGGCGCAGCAGGCAAGCGCCACGAACGATGCCGTCAGCGAGAACATCGCTCCCAGCGCGTCGACCGTGAACGAGATGCCGAAGGGCGGCAACCAGCTGCCCATGGTCATCGACACCGGCCCCTCGCCCAGCACGCGCGTGAGGAGCGCGATGTTGGCGGCAACCATGGCGGCCAGGGCCGCCACGGCCACCAGCGCATGCCAGCGGACGTTGTGGCGGATCATCAGCAGGATCGCGCCGCAGACGATCGGAACCAGCACCGGCGCCACCACCAGCCAATCGGCCGCAGTGACGGGTGCCGCGATCATCGCAGCAGTCCTGTCGACGATTTCACCCTCGATCGCCATTGTCAGTACCCCATCGGCGGCAGGCCGTCGTCCGCCGGCTCGGCGATGCGCATGCCATCGGTGTCGTCGGTGCCGATCTCCTGATAGGCCCGATAGGCCAGCACGAGCAGGAAGGCGAAGAACGAGAACGAAATGACGATCGCGGTCAGGATCAGGGCCTGCGGCAGCGGGTTGGCGACCGCCCCCGCGGGAACGTCGAGCCCTTCGGCGATGACCGGCGGGATCTCGCGCATCAGCCTGCCGTTGGTGAAGATCAGCAGGTTGACGGCGTTGCCGAACAGGGACACGCCCAGCAGGATGCGGATGATGTGCCGCGACAGCATCAGATAGATGCCGGCGGCGAAGAACAGGCCGACCAGGATGGCGAACACGCTCTCCATCAATCGTGCTCCCTGTCCTCGAGCGCCAGCGCAATCGAGGTGAACGAACCGACCACGACGAAATAGACGCCGATATCGAAGAACATCACGGTCGAGAGGTCGGCGCTAACGCCGAAAAGGCTCGGGGAAGCCCAAAGGCCCGTCAGGAACGGCACGCCGAACGCCAGCGACGGCAGGCCGGCGAATGCCGCCAGGAACAGGCCGAAGCCGGCAACGGCCATCGGGTGGAAATGGAGTGCCCGCCGTACCGCCGGCACGCCGAAGGCGATGCCGTGGATGGCGAAGGCCGATGCGGCGATCAGGCCGCCGGTGAAGCCGCCTCCGGGCTCATTGTGGCCGCGCAGCATCACGAACACCGAGAACATCAGCATCAGCCCGGTGAGGAAGGGTGCCGCGGTGCGGAAGATCAGCGTCTGCATGCTAGGCATCCTCCGACACGCTCGCGCGCGCCACCGTCTTCCTCGAGCGGATGCGGATCAGCGCCAGGATCGCGAGGCCGGTGATCATGACGACTGCGATCTCGCCCAGCGTATCCAGGCCGCGATAGTCGACGATGATCACGTTCACGACGTTGCGGCCGTGTGCGATCGTCTTCGAATAGGCGGCGAAGAACTGCGACAGCCGGTCATCGAAGGGCAGTTGCGTCACCTTCAGCAGAAGCAGGGTGAAGGCCAGGCCGCAGGCGCCGGCAATCGTCATGTCAAGCATTTGCTGGCGGAGCGGACGATGATCGGTGGGCGAAAGCCTGAGCCGCGTCATGACCAGGGCCAGGATCACCACCGCGAGCGTCTCCACCATGAACTGGGTGAACGACAGGTCAGGCGCCCCGAACAGCATGTACAGCACCGCCAACGCAAAGCCCTGGATGCCGAGGGAGACGATGGCCGTCAGGCGGCTGCGCGCCTGGACGACGGCGGCAAGGCCGATCACGGCAATCGCCATGACCGCCCATTCGTAGAACCGCAAGGCGGGCAGCACCGGCGCCGACGGCAGTTCGCCGGTGACGATCATCGGCACCAGCAATGCGACGGCAACGGCGATGAAGGTGGCCGTCATGTAGATGTCGAGGCGCCCGCTCTGGACGATGCGCGTCAGCCCCGCGGCGAAGCGCAGCAGCGCGCGCAGGGCCTGGTCGAAGCCGCGGTCCGGGCCCCAGCCGATGCCCGCGAGCACGCCGGCAGTCAGCGAGCGCAACCGGTCGAGCCCGAGATAGGCCGCTATCCCGAGCGCCACCGTCAGCGCCGACAGAATGAGCGGCACGCCGATGTGGGGGACGACGGAGATGGTGACGTCGACAGGAGTACCCGCGACGGCGCTTGCGGTAGGCGAGGACAGCAGCCTGTGGGTCGTGGCCGACGCAAGGGCGGCCACGAGGCCGGCTCCGCCGAGCACCACCGGCCCCAGCCAGAGCGAGGCCGGCCCTTCATGCGCGTGCTTTGGGGTCGCGATCGGCGCGCCGGCGAACGGGCGCAGCGCAACCGCAAAACCGATGGCGAACATCAGCGCGTTGGCACCGATCGTCACGCCAAGCAGCAGAATGCGCCATCCATCGGCCTCGGTGAATGCCAGGTAGATTTCCTCCTTCGCCAGGAAGCCGAAGAAGAGCGGCAAGCCCCCCATCGAGAAGGCGGCCAGCATGGCGGCCGCAAATGTCACCGGCATCGCACGGCGCAGCCCGGCAAGTCTGGTCACGTCGCGCGTGCCCGCTTCGTGGTCGATCAGGCCGGCAACCATGAAGAGCGCGCCTTTGAACAGGGAATGCGCGACCAGGTAGAGTGCCGCCGCCTCGACTGCCTTGTCCGAACCCAGGCCGGTCAGCATCACGAGCAGTCCCAGCGACGCGACGGTCGTGTAGGCGAGCATCAGCTTGAGGTCGACCTGCCGGATGGCGAGCAGCGCGCCGACGGCAAGCGTGGCACCGCCGAACAGCGGCAGGATCGTTTCCCAGGCCGCCGTGCCGCCCATCGCCGGGTTGAGCCGCATCACCAGGTAGACCCCGGCCTTCACCATGGTCGCCGAGTGAAGGTAGGCCGACACCGGCGTCGGAGCCTCCATGGCGTTGGGCAGCCAGAAATGGAACGGAAACTGGGCCGACTTGGTGAAGGCTCCCCCGAGCACGAGCAGCAGTGCTGCGAGGTAGAGCGGGCTCTGCCGCAGAGCCTCCCCCGACCCCAGCAGAGCCGAGAGTTCGCTGGCGCCGGTCGCCTGTGCTATGACCAGCAGGCCGGCAAGCAGCGACAGCCCGCCCAGTCCCGTCACCAAGAGCGCCTGCAAAGCCGCGCGCCGCGCCGCCTCGCGGCCGTGATCGAAGCCGATCAGCAGGAACGACGTGATGGAAGTCAGTTCCCAGTAGACGAACAGCATCAGGAACGAATCCGAGACCACCAGTCCCAGCATCGCTCCCATGAACAGCAGCATGAAGGAGAAGAAGCGGCCCTGATGCGGGTGCCCCTTCAGATACCCGCCCGAATAGATGACGATGAGCATGCCTATGCCGGAAATCAGCAGGGCAAAGGTCAGCGACAATCCGTCAAGGAACCAGGCGAAGCGCAGGCCCAGGCTGGGCGCCCAGTCAAATCCGCCGGAAACGCTGCGCGCGTTGCCGACCGCCTCCAGCATCCCGGCGAAATGCACGAACATGATGAGCGGAATAGCGGCGAGCAGCCAACCGGCGTAGTGTTTCGTCACGCGGACCAGCAACGGAGCGAGCAACGCCCCGACAAACGGCAGCATGAGTATCAGGAAGGTCAGCGTGCAGGCCCTCTTTGTTTCTCACGTTGTTAGGGGCATAGACGTCCCGTCACGCGTGGGCAAGCCTGAACCGACCTTTTCAACGACTGGCGTGTTCCACTTCGCAGTTGAACGGCGCCTTTCCTTCAGTACGGCGTGATGTACTTGCCGTAGACCCAGCCGGTGACGAAGTTTCCGTTCTGTGCAGGGTCGTGCCAGACCTGGCACCAGCGATAGCGGACGCGCTGCTCCTGCTTCCACGCCGGCAGGTGGCCGATGTCGCGCAGATCGATCCCGCCGGTGCACTTGCCGGTCATCTGCAGCACGGCGCCGTTCGGATAGGCCGCCTGCTTCTGCGATGCGTTGGACGGGAACTTGCGAATATTGAGCGTGTCGCCCCACGGAACCTGGGCGACCTCCCAGGCCGAGAAGGCGGCGGCATTCGACTGGCCGGCGAATAGCGCGACCGTTGAGGCCACGGCCAGGGCGACTGTTGTCTTGACAAGCGTCTTCATCATCTCTCTCCGGCCCCAAGGGCGATGGAACGATGAAGCCACCATGCAACTCGGCTCTTGAACCCGCCCTGATCGGCGTGTTCATTCGCCATTCAAGATTCAGCCCATGCGAGACGCAATGACGAGACCTTCCATCTTCACCGACATCCCTGCTCCCGAAACCGAACGGCGGCCCGTGAGCGACACGCGGCACGGCATCACCCGCGTCGACGAGTACGCCTGGCTGCGCGCCGACAACTGGCAGGAGGTGTTCCGCGACCCCAGCCTGCTCGATCCGGCCATCCGCGCGCATCTGGAAGCGGAAAACCGCTACCAGGCCGAGTTGATGGCGGACACCGCCGAACTCAGGAAGGCGCTGTTCGGCGAGATGAAGGGGCGCATCAAGGAGGACGATTCCTCGGTGCCGATGAAGGACGGGCCTTTTGCCTACGGCTCCTCCTACAAGAAGGGAGGCGAGCAGCCGCGCTACTTCCGCATTCCGAGCGCAGGCGGATCCGAGGAAATCATCCTCGACGGCGACAAGGAAGCCGAGGGCCAGGCCTATTTCCGCCTCGGCGGGATGGACCATTCCTCCGACCATCGCCGGCTGATCTGGGGTTTCGACGACAAGGGTTCGGAATTCTATACACTGCGCGTCCGCGACCTTGCGAGCGGCGGCGACCTGGAAGACGTGGTCGGCGACACCGGCGGCTCTGGTGTCTGGGACGGCGCCAGCGACGGCTTCTTCTATACCCGCCTCGACCCGAACCATCGCCCCTCGAAGGTCTTGTACCATGCAGTGGGTAGCGACGCCGCCGGCGACCGACTGGTCTACGAGGAAACCGATCCGGGTTTCTTCATGAATGTGGGCGGCACGCGCAGCAACGAGTGGATCATGATCTCGATCAGCGATCATGAGACGTCCGAGTACCGGCTCTTCCCCGCCTCCAATCCAGCCGCCGAGCCCAAGCTGGTCGCCGCACGCGAGACCGGCCTCCAATACGATCTCGAAGAGGGCGGCGACATCTTCTTCGTGTTGACCAATGCCGACGGCGCCAAGGACTTCAAGGTCATGACCGCTCCGGTTGCCGATCCGGTACGCGCCAACTGGAAGGAACTGATCGCCCACGAGCCCGGCCGCCTGATCCTGTCGGTCATGGGTTTCAAGGACTTCATGGTCCGCCTGGAACGAAAGGATGGCCTGCCACGCATCGTGGTGCATGAACGCGCCACCGGCAACGAGCACCACATCGCCTTTGCCGAAGAGGCCTATTCGCTCGGGCTGTCGGGTTCCTACGAATACGACACCGACATCATCCGCTTCAGCTATTCGTCGATGACCACGCCCGCACAGGTCTTCGACTACGACATGCGGACGCGCGAACGCGTCCTGCTGAAGACCCAGGAGGTTCCCTCCGGCCACAACGCCGAGGACTACGTCACGCGGCGGCTGATGGCGCCGGCGGAGGATGGCGAACTGGTGCCCATCTCGCTGATCCACCACCGCGACACCAGGCTCGACGGCTCCGCGCCGTGCCTGCTCTATGGCTACGGCTCATACGGGATCACCATCCCGGCCTCGTTCAACACCAACTGCCTGTCGCTGGTGGATCGTGGCTTCGTCTACGCCATCGCCCACATTCGTGGCGGCAAAGACAAGGGTTACGCCTGGTACGACGACGGAAAGCGGGCCGCCAAGCAGAACACGTTCAGGGATTTCGTCGCCTGCGCCAGGCATCTCGTGGCGGAGCGCTACACCACCCACGGCCATATCGTCGCCCAGGGCGGATCCGCCGGTGGCATGCTGATGGGGGCGGTCGCCAACATGGCGCCCGAGGCCTTCGGCGGCATCATCGCCGAGGTGCCATTCGTCGACGTGCTCACCACGATGCTGGACGACACGCTGCCGCTGACCCCGCCAGAATGGCCCGAATGGGGCAATCCGATCACCTCGGAGCAGGACTACAAGACGATCGCGGCCTATTCGCCCTACGACAACGTCGCGGCGCTCGACTACCCGCCGATCCTCGCCGTCGCCGGCCTCACCGATCCGCGCGTCACCTACTGGGAGCCGGCCAAATGGGTCGCCCGCCTGCGCGAGCGCAAGGCCGGCGGCAATCCGGTCCTGTTCAAGATCAACATGGATTCGGGCCATGCCGGCGCGTCCGGCCGTTTCTCGAGGCTGGAGGAGATTGCCTTCAACTATGCCTTCGCGCTGAAGATCGCGGATCGCGCCGGATAGGAGCCTGCCGAGCCGGCGGCACGCGCCGCCGGCCGGCTCAGTTCGCGGCGGCCTTCGTCGGCGGATAGCCGTTTGGCTCCGCCGGGATCGCCTTCAGATAGGCCGCGATGGCCTCGCGGTCCTCGGCCGCGAGCCGCGCCATGTTCTTCTGCACTTCGACCATTGTGCCGCCGACGGAATCGAACTCCGGCGTGAAGCCGGTTTCGAGATAGCCAGCGATGTCGCTCTCCGACCAGGACCGGATGCCGTTTCCACCCGGCGTGATGTTGGGGACGACGCCCGTTCCTTCCGCCGCCACGGCGCCGGCCAGCCACTGGCTCCGCTTCGATCCTCCGTCGAGTGCGCGCGGCGTATGGCACTCGCCGCAATGGCCCGCGCCTTCGACCAACAAACGGCCCCGCAGCACCTTTTCGGGCGTTCCGTCTGCGAAGCCCACGACCGGCTCGTCGCTGAGGTTGAGCAGCTTCCAGAGGCCGAGCCCCCGCCGGACGTTGTAGGGGAAACTCAGACTGTGGTCGGGCGCCCTGCCCGCCACCGGCGGCAGCGTTTTCATGAAGGCATAGAGGTCGGCGACGTCGCCCGGCTGCATGCGCGCATAGGACGGATAGGGAAATGCCGGATAGAGGTGCTGGCCGTCGCGCGATACGCCCTTCAGCATGGCGTTGGCGAAGTCCTCCAGCGACCACGCCCCGATGCCATCGGTCGGGTCGGACGAAATGTTCGGAGCCACGAAGGTTCCGAACGGCGTCTTGAGCTCGACACCGCCGACGAGTTGCAGGCGGGCATCGCCTTCCGCCTTCGGCCTCGCGTGGCAGGAGGCGCAACCGCCGGCGTCGAAGATGCGCTGGCCGCGAACGGCATCGCCAATTCCGAGCGATGCGAGCGCCTCGGGTCCCAGCCTTTCCGGTTCGGTGAGCCACCAAAAGACCGCGGCCCCGGCGCCACCCAGCGCCAGGGCCGCAATCGTCAATTTCTTGAGAATAGCCATCCGCAGCGGATCAGCCCTTCTTGACGCGGAAGGCCTCATGGCAGGCGGCGCAGGTCTGGCCGATGGTGCCGACCTGGGCCTTCAGCGCGTCGAGATCCTGTGCCGGAGCCGCGGCGGCGGCGGCGGCGACCGACTTGAACTTGTCGACCTGCGCCTGGAAGCCTGCCGCATCCGTCCAGATCTTCGGCGACGCAGTCGTATCGCCCTGGTCGCTTCCCGCGGGGAACGAGGCAGCCACGTCGATCTTCTGGACGTTGTCGTTGAGCGTCGTCAGCGCCGCCAGGACAGCCGCAGCGTCGAACTGGGTTTCGCCCTTGACCATCGACACAAGAACGCCGACCTGCTTTGCGTTGTCCTTCATTACCGCCTTGCGATTGGCGATCACATCGGCCAGCGCCGCCGTGGTCGCGAGCGCAAGCACAGTGATGGCAAGTACGTATTTTCTCATCAATCCTCTCCGGGGTTGCAAATGCTGCCTTGGGGGGCAACGGCGAAACTGGCCGAATTCGTCCCGGAATTCTCTTCACGCTTACGTGATCTGGAAGGTTTGACGATCACATCGAATAACAAAATGAAAACCCCGGCGTAGGCCGGGGTTTTCACTTACTGGATCAAGAAATGGTCCCCGGGCTGATCTACTCAGCCTTTCGCCTTTTCATAAAGCTCGAGAACGTAGTCCCAATTGACCAGACTGTCGACGAAAGCCTCCAGGTACTTCGGGCGCGCGTTGCGATAGTCGATATAGTAGGAGTGCTCCCACACGTCGACGCCGAGGATCGGGGTCGCGCCGTGGACGAGCGGGTTCTCGCCGTTCGGGGTCTTGGAGATCTCGAGCTTGCCGTTCTTGACGGAAACCCAGGCCCAGCCCGAACCGAACTGCGTGGTGCCGGCTGCGATGAAGTCGGCCTTGAACTTGTCGTAGCCGCCGAGATCGGCGTCTACCGCCTTCTGCAGTGCGGCCGGCAGCTTGTTGCCGCCGCCGCCCTTCTTCATCCACTTCCAGAAATGGACGTGGTTGTAGTGCTGGGCGGCGTTGTTGAACAGGCCGGCATTCTTGCCGAACGACTGCTTCACGACCTCTTCCAGCGAAAGCTTGTCCAGGCCCGCTTCGGCCGCCAGCTTGTTGCCATTGTCCACATAGGCCTTGTGGTGCTTGTCGTGGTGGTACTCGAGCGTCTCCTTCGACATGAAGGGCTGCAGCGCCTCGTAGTCGTAGGGCAATTCGGGCAATTCAAAAGCCATGGATCATACTCCCTTGCTGGCAAATCGCGGCATGTGTGTGCCGTCTAGAGATAGGTTGCCACCTGCATGTGACAACGGTTGCGAGGCGCGTTTTTCGGTTTGCGCCGCTCAGGCCCTGGGGGCCGAGTGCGCCCATTCCCAATATAGCTCGCGCGACAGTTTTGCTACCGGTCCCGGCTGGAGAATTCTTTCTTCGATCCGCGTGATCGGGACGATCTTCGAGTGGTTGCCGGTGGAAAAGATCTCGTCGGCCTCGAGGAATTCCCGCACCGAGAGCGTCTTCTCGACGACGGTCATGCCACGCTCCGCAAGCAGGCCCATGGTGCGGGTCCGCGTGATGCCGGAAAGGAAGGTGCCGTTGGGTGCCGGCGTGAAGACCTGGCCGTTCTTGACCATGAAGATGTTCGACGAGCCGGTCTCTGCGACGTTGCCGAGCATGTCGAGCACGAGCGCATTGTCGAAGCCGCGCATCTTGGCTTCCAGGATCGCCCGGCCGTTGTTGGGATAGAGGCAACCTGCCTTGGCGTTGGTCGGCATCGTCTCAAGGCTCGGGCGGCGGAACGGCGACAAGCCGATCGAGAAGCCCGCCGGCGGGATCATTGGCGCCTCATAGAGGCAAAGACAGAACCTGGTCGATGCGGGATCGGCCGGCACGCCCATGTAGCCGCCGTGCTCGGCCCAGTACATGGGGCGGATGTAGACGGCCGTCTTGCCGTCGAACTTCTTGAGCCCGTCCCAGGTCAGTCCGACAATGTCTTCCGCAGCCATGGTCGGCTTCAGGCCAAGCGCAATCGCCGATGCGTTCACGCGCCGGGAATGGGCCTCGAGATCGGGAGCCACGCCTTCGAACCAGCGGGCGCCGTCGAACACGGTCGACGCCAGCCACATGGCGTGGCTGCGCGGCCCGATGACCGCAACGTTGCCCTCATACCAGTCTCCGTCAACGAAGGTCCAAGTCGTGGATTGTGCAGCCGCTGCCAGCGTCATTGTAGGTTTCCCGTAACATCCGATTGATGGCGGTCATGGAAGAGGCTTTGTCCAGGCACGTCAACCGGCAGCCGGCCGAAATGTTGGAGCCAGACGCTCGGCGCCCTTGCGTCAGCCGGCAAGTCGTTGGAAAACCCTGCCATGCGCCATGCAGCCTACATATTCGACGCCTACGGCACGCTGTTCGACATCCATGCGGCCGTGCGGCGACATGCTGCCGAAATCGGTCCCGACGGCCTGTTGCTGTCCGAGATATGGCGGGCCAAGCAGCTCGAGTATTCCTGGGTCCGCACGCTCATGGGCGCCCACGCCGATTTCTGGCAGTTAACCGAGCAGGCGCTCGACTACGCCTTCCGCAAGGTTCCGTCCGTCGACCCTGCGATGCGCGCGAAACTGCTCGACGCCTATTGGCACCTGGACTGCTATCCGGAGGTTCCGGCCGTGCTGCGCGCGCTCAAGGACAACGGCGCACGACTGGCCATCCTTTCGAACGGATCGCCCGAGATGCTCGAGGCTGCAGTACGGTCTGCGGCTCTCGACATGATCCTGGACGAAGTGTTCTCGGTGGAAAGCATCCGCCGATTCAAGCCGGATCAATCCGTCTACGATCTCGTGGCGAGTAGCTGGCGGCTCTATCCGGACGCGGTGTCCTTCCAGTCGTCCAATCGCTGGGACATAGCAGGCGCGGCAAAGTTTGGCTTCCGCACCGTCTGGACAAATCGAAATTCACAGCCTGACGAATATAGCGACCATCCGCCGCATTTAATCCTTCCGTCGCTGGAAGGTTTGCTGACGCACGGCTAAGTCGTCACTGCAACACTTGTGACAATATCGCAACAGTGATCAGTCGATCACAGATTTGCCATTGTTTTTCCACCTTCAAGCCTGATTTAACGACGCCTATCATCATACGCGTTAATGGGAACGCAACAGGTTTCTTTTATATTCACCATATCATCCGAACTGGAACTCCAGACTGCTGTCATGTCCATAATTCTTCCCCCTAAGCCATCCCTAAGCCGTCGCGGCTTCCTGAATCTGACGGCGGCCGGCGCCGCAACGGCGGCCCTTTCGGCTTGCGCCACCACCAACGGAGGCGATCAGGCTTCGGCCGCTCCCGTGGGACAGCCGCCCGCCAGCGTCGAGCCGGCATTCGGCGACTATACGACCATGTACTCGTCCGTTGTCGACGAGGGGTATGAGATCCCGGCGATCCCGCTCAAGAAGGTCCAGAGCAAGTTCATGCGGCAGATCGTTCCCGATCCCACCGGTGAGCGGCCCGGCACCATCGTGGTCGATACGTCGGCCTTCTTCCTGTATCTGGTGCGCGAAAACGGCGAGGCGCTCCGCTATGGCGTCGGCCTCGGACGCCAGGGGTTCGCATGGTCCGGCCGAGCCGTCATGCAGTGGAAGCGCAAGTGGCCGACCTGGACCCCGCCGGATGAAATGATTACCCGCCAGCCGGAACTCGAGAAATACAGCGCCCGCAACGGCGGCATGCAGCCCGGGCTGACCAATCCGCTCGGCGCCCGTGCGCTCTACATCTTCCAGAACAAGCAGGACACGCTCTACCGAATCCACGGCTCGCCGGAATGGTGGTCGATCGGCAAGGCGGTTTCCTCGGGCTGCGTCCGCATGATGAACCAGGACGTGATCGACCTCTACGACCGCGTTCCGAATGGAAGCCCGATCCTGGTCACCAACGGGCTTGGTACCGCCTGATCTGATTTCGGACTGACCAAAGATTACGGCGGCGTGCCCTGCACGCCGCCGTTTTTTCGTTAGAGCGTTTCCGCTTTTCTTCGAATCGCGGAACCGCTCTATCTCTTTGTTTTGACGCAATTCCGGACGGAAAACCGCTGCGCACTTTTCCTGGAATGGCTCTAGAAGCCCTTCTTCAGGCTCCCCAGAATTCCGCGAACCAGTTCACGTCCGAGCGACGAGCCGACCGAGCGTACCACCGACTTGATCGCGGCTTCGGCCACGGATTGGCGGCCAGAGCTGCTGCTGCGCTGCCGCGGGGCGCCACCGGACGTGCGGTCGCCATCATTGCCAAAGCCCGGGATCGTCCAGCCACTACCGCCGCCGGTATCTGCCTTCTGGGCCTCCTGCTGCGCCTGCTGGGCCTCGGTCGCCTTCTTCTGAAGCATTTCAAACGCCGAATCACGGTCGACCGTCTGGTCGTACTGGCCGGCGACCGGGCTCTCGTTGATCAGCTTGCGCCGCTCGTCGGCCGTAACCGGGCCGAGGCGGGAGGCCGGCGGGCGGATCAGCGTCCGCTGCACCATCGCCGGCACGCCCTTGGCCTCGAGCATCGAAACCAGCGCTTCGCCGGTGCCGAGCTGGGTGATGGCGGTCGCGCAGTCGAAGTCCGGGTTCGGCCGGAATGTATCGGCGGCCGTCTTCACCGCCTTCTGCTCGCGCGGCGTATAGGCACGCAGCGCGTGCTGCACCCGGTTGCCGAGCTGGGCAAGCACGGTATCCGGAACGTCGAGCGGGTTCTGGGTGACGAAATAGACGCCCACGCCCTTCGATCGGATCAGGCGCACGACCTGCTCGACCCGGTCGACCACGATCTTCGGCGCTTCGTCGAACAGGAGATGCGCTTCGTCGAAGAAGAACACCAGCTTCGGCTTGTCGGGATCGCCCACCTCCGGCAGCACCTCGAACAGCTCCGAGAGCAGCCAGAGCAGGAAGGTCGCATAGAGCCGCGGGTTCATCATCAGCTTGTCGGCGGCGAGCACGTTGATCGCGCCGCGGCCATCGCGGGTCGTCCGCATGATGTCGGCAATCTTCAGCGCCGGCTCGCCGAAGAAGTTGTTGCCGCCCTGCTGCTCCAGGACGAGCAGCGAACGCTGGATCGCCCCTACCGAAGGCTTGGTCACGTTGCCGTAGCGGGCGCCGATCTCGTCGGCGCGTTCGGCGATGTTGGCGAGCAGCGCCTGCAGGTCCTTCATGTCGAGCAGCAGCAGACCCTCTTCGTCGGCAATGCGGAAGGCAATGTTCAGCACCCCTTCCTGCGCCTCGGTCAGGTTCATGAGACGCGACAGAAGCAGCGGCCCCATCTCCGACACCGTCGCCCGGATCGGGTGTCCCTGTTCGCCGAACAGGTCCCAGAAGATCACCGGGAATTCCTGGAACTCATAGGGGTCGAGCTTCACCGCCTGTGCGCGGGCGACCAGGAAGTCCTTGGCCTCCCCCATCATGGCAATGCCCGACAGATCGCCCTTGATGTCGGCGCAGAAGACCGGCACGCCGGCATTCGAGAAACCCTCGGCGAGAATCTGTAGCGTCACCGTCTTTCCGGTGCCGGTCGCGCCGGTGACCAGACCGTGGCGGTTGCCGTATTTCAGCAGCAACTCTTCTGGCCGCTGGTAGCTGTCGTCCGGCTTGCGGCTGGCACCTATGAAAATGCTGTCGTCCTGCGCCATGGTCGTTCTCTCCGGCAATGCGATATCGCGACCGCTTGCGCGGCCCCTGCAAGGTATAGTGGCCGCCTCACCGGGCGACAATGGCTTGGTTCCTTCCAGCCTCCATGTTATACATGGGTTATAACATGGAGATGCAGCCATGAACGTGACCGTGCGCAAGATCGGAAATTCGGAAGGCGTGATCCTGCCCAAGGAGGTGCTCGACCGGCACAATCTCAGGGCTGGCGACACTTTGGAGATCATCGAGTCCAAGGATGGGCTGACGCTGAAGCCAACGGACGACGTGTTTGAGCGGCAGATGGAAGCCGCAAGCAAATTCATGGACAAGTACAAGGTCGCGCTTCAGAAGCTGGCTGAATGAGCCCGCTCTTCCTGTCACGGCGTGTCGTCGAAGCAATGCATGCCGAGCAGCTCCGACGCCATGGTGGAGCTCAGGGGCTTCGCGACGAAAATGCGCTTGAGTCTGCTCTGGCGAGGGCAGAGAACAAGGCCGCCAATGGCGAACCCACGATCATCGAGCTCGCCGCGGCATATCTCTTCGGCATTGCGCGCAACCATGCCTTCGTCGACGGCAACAAGCGCGCGGCAATTGTCGCCGCGGGCACCTTTCTGGCCGTCAACGGCTACGAACTGACCGCCGACGATGGCGCGCTATATCTATTTGTGATGAGCGTCGCCGCAGGCGAGATCGATGAAGCGGGCGCGACCGCGTTCTTCCGCGACCACGCGATCGCAATCGAAAGCTAGATACGGATCTCGATGATCTCCCAGTCGCGCCCGTTGACGGTGGCGACTTCGCTCACCGCCTTGCCGAACAGGGCCAGTGCCATGGGCGAGACGTGCGAAATGCTGCCCTTGGCGGCATTGGCCTCGTCTTCACCGACGATGCGCCACGCGTGACGCTTGCCGTCGTCATCCTCGATCGTCACCTTCATGCCGAAGCGCACGACGGAACTGTCGGGCTCGGGAACCGAGACCTCCGCGTTTTCCCGGCGCGCCTGCCAATAGCGAAGATCGCGCGAAACCGTCGCGATGCGCTCGCGATCGGCCGCGGCTTCGGCCTTGGCCAGTTCCTCGCGCAAGCCGCCGAGTTCCGTCTCGATCTGGGCAAGTCCCCGTTCCGTCACCAGATTGCGGTGCGCGCTTACCGGCCTCTCGCCGATGTCGGCGATCTGGTTTTCGCTGTCGTCTTCACGCGTGAAAGCTCTGCTCATGGAAAGAACCTAGGCCTTCGTTTGGTCGATAACAAGCCGGCTGATCTGACCGTATCTCAGTACCCTTTAGGCTAATACTTCGGTCGGCCTGAGCGACGCGGCCTCGATCCCGTTCCAGTTCTTCAGAACGGGATTGGCCGCACGTCGCATCTTGGCAGCCAGCTCGCCGTCGCCCGAAAGCAGCCTGGCCAGCACGGCCGAAATCATGACCTCGGCCGCCCTGCCCGCACCGTCGTCGCACTTCAGCGCGATGCCGAGCCCGAGCTCCGGCAACGCCGCGCAATAGACGCCTTCGGCACCGACCTTGACGAAGATCCTTCCGGGGGCAGCCTCCATCAACTCCGTATCGGCCCTTCCGGTTCCGGCGACCATGAACGGTTCCGCCATGCAGGCCGCCAGGAGCCGGCGCGCGGCCTTGGCTCGCTCCAGCCCCAGGCCCGTTCCGGTCGCCATCCGGGCAAAGCCCAGGGCAAGATTGTCGAGCGGAATGGCGAAGGTCGGGATCGAGCACCCATCGGTGCCGCGGTTGGAGGCGTCGTGGGCCGCGCCGGTCACTTCCTCCATCGCCTGGCGAACCATCTGCTGAAAGCGATGGTCGGCGCCGACATAGCCGCGATGGTCGATGCCCAGATGCTGGCAGGTGCAGACGAAGCCCGCGTGCTTGCCCGAACAGTTGTTGTGAAGGGCGCTCGGCGCCGCCCCGCTGCGCGCCAATCCGATCATCGCGCCCTGCCCCGACGGCCAGTGCGCGCCGCACTCCAGGGCATCTGCTCCGACACCGGCCTTGGCCAGCATGGATTGCGCCAGTTCGGCGTGAACCGGCTCACCGGAGTGCGAGGCGCAGGCAAGCGCCAGTTCGCGCTCGCCGAAGCCGTAGCGATCAGCGGCGCCGCTCTCGACGAAAGGCAATGCCTGGATCGCCTTGACGGCCGACCGCGGAAATACCGGTCGCACGGTGTCGCCGAGGGCAAGAACCTTGCCGCCGTCCGCATCCATCACCACGACCGAGCCACGATGGACGCTTTCGACGGTGCCGCCACGCAGCATCTCGACGAGTACCGGATTTGTCATTTCTAGCGAGCCTTCATGCAACTGCGAACAATCGATGGCCGACGCGACCTCACCCAGAGTCGCTCACGGTCGGTCTATCGATAGCCCGGCTGCAAGCAATCCGCCATCCACGGCGAGTGTATGGCCATTGATGTAGCTCGCTTCGGGTGAAAGCAGGAATGCGGCAGCCGCCGCGATCTCGTCGGGTTCGGCAAATCGCCCCTGCGGGACATGTCTCGATTCGATGCGGCCGTTGCCCAGCGAACAGGCGTCGTCACCGGCCGGACCGGCAGCAACCGCATTCACTCGCACGCCGCGCCCCGCATACTCGAGCGCCAGCACCTGCGACATCAGCTTGAGCCCGGCTTCCGAGGCGGCCACGGCCAGTTGGCCGTGGTGCGCCCGCAGCCCGGCCAACGAACCGATGCTGACGATCGAAAGCGACGCACCCATGCGTTCGAGCGCCGCCTTCGCCGCGATGAAGGGCGCGACGAGGTTGAGGTCGAGCGCCTCGCGCAGCGTTTCGGCGCTGGTATCCTCGACCGAGGAACTCCGCCCAAACCCGGTCATCGCAATCAGGCCGCCGATGAGGCCAAGCCGGTCGACCACCTGGTCGAAAGCATCGGCCACATCGTCCTCGTCGGTGGGATCGGCCTCGATGAAGACGACTTCGTCGTTGTCGATCTGGTCTTCCGCTGCCTGGAGCGCTCCACCGTCGGGGTCGATCACCGCCACCGGCCATCCGTCGGCGATCAGGCGCTCGGCCACTGCAAGGCCGATGCCCGAAGCGCCGCCGATGACCACGGCGGAATGCCTCATCTGATGCGGTCCAGGATGGAGACGTAGTTGGCGACGGCCGCGCCGCCCATGTTGAAGATGCCGCCGAGCCTGGCGTCCTTGACCTGGATGCCGCCGGCCTCGCCGGCAAGCTGCATGGCGGTCAGCACATGCATCGACACGCCGGTCGCACCGATCGGGTGGCCCTTCGCCTTGAGCCCGCCGGACGGGTTGACCGGCAGGCGGCCGTCCTTGGCGGTGATACCTTCCATGGCGATGCGGGCACCCTCGCCGCGCGGCGCCAGCCCCATCGCCTCATATTCGATCAGTTCGGCGATGGTGAAGCAGTCATGCGTCTCGACGAAGGAGAGGTCGTCGAGCGAAACACCCGCCGACTTCAGCGCCTTGTTCCACGCCACCTCGCAGCCCTCGAACTGCAGGATGTCGCGCTTCGACATCGGCAGGAAGTCCTGCACGTGCTCGTTGGCGCGGAAAGCGATCGCCCGGCGCATCTTGAGTGCCGTGGTCGCGTCGGTCAGCACCAGTGCCGCGGCACCGTCCGAAACCAGCGAGCAATCGGTGCGTTTCAGCGGCCCGGCGACGAAGGGGTTCTTCTCGCTTTCCTGGCGGCAGAAGTCGAAGCCGAAATCCTTGCGCATCTGGGCATAGGGATTGTCGACGCCGTTCTTGTGGTTCTTGGCGGCGATCATCGCCAGCGCATCCGACTGGTCGCCGTAGCGCTGAAAATAGGCCTGGGCGATCTTGCCGAACACACCCGCGAAGCCGGCAGGCGTATCGCCGTCCTCGGGCAGGTAGGAGGCGCGCAGCAGGTTCTTGCCGATCTCCGGCCCCGGCGTCGTGGTCATCTGCTCGGCTCCGACCACCAGCACGATGCGCTGGCCGGCATTCACCGCGCGGATTCCCTGGCGCACGGCTGCCGAGCCGGTGGCGCACGCATTTTCGACACGCGTCGCCGGCTTGAAGCGCAGCCGGTCATCGGCCTGGAGCACCAGGCTCGCGGTGAAGTCCTGGGCCGAGAAGCCGGCATTGAAATGGCCGAGCACGATCTCGTCGACATCGTCCGGGCCGATGCCGGCATGTTCGAGCGCTTCGTTCGCGACCTTGGTGATGAGGCTTTCGAGCGTCTCGCCTTCGAGCTTGCCGAAGCGCGAATGGGCCCAGCCCACGATGCATGCGGTCATGTTCGTCTCCGTCGCCGATTCACATTTTGCGCCATTTGACAGGCGATTCCAACGCCCTCAATTCCGTTCAAATATGAACAATTTTGACCAAGTTGCAATGCCGCAATTGGAACCATGAGCGCCGCGCATTTTCATTGATTGATGAGTCAATTAAAAATAAGGTCGCTCGCCGGAGGAAGCTGATGCCCAAGGTCGGAATGGAGCCGCTGCGCCGCAAGGCGCTGATCGACGCGACGATCTCCGCGATCGGCGAACGCGGCACCCTGGACGTGACGATGTCGGAGATTGCCGGCCGCGCCGGCGTGTCGTCTGCCCTCGCCCACCACTATTTCGGCGCCAAGGACGAATTGCTCGCCGCAACGATGCGGCATCTGCTGTCCGAACTCCTTATGGACACGACCGCGGCATTACGGCTGGCAAGGACGGCTCGCGCCCGCGTCTCGGCCGTCATCTCGGTGAATTTCTCCGACAAGCAGTTCCGTGCCGAGACCATCGCCGCATGGCTTGCCTTCTACGTCGAGGCGCAGAAGTCACCGGCGCTGCGCCGCCTGCTGCGCATCTACGCCCGCCGCCTCCAATCCAATCTGATGAGCGGCCTCGGCCGGCTCCTGCCGCATGGCGAGGCAGAGCGCGTCGCCGAAGCGACGGCGGCGCTCATCGACGGCCTCTACATTCGGCGTGCCCTGCGCGACGGCATCCCCAATGCGGCGTCGGCCGTCGCGCTGGTCGAGGACTTTCTGGAAACCAAGCTTTCGCAGGTGTCACCGAAGCCATGACCCGCCAGCCGAACATCCTCATCATCATGGTCGACCAGCTGGCCGGGACCCTGTTCCCAGACGGGCCGGCCGGCTTCCTCCACGCCCCGCACCTCAAGGCGCTGGCAGCACGCTCGGCGCGGTTCAAGAACAACTACACCGCCTCTCCGCTCTGCGCGCCGGGCCGTGCCGCCTTTATGTCGGGCCAGCTACCGTCGCGCACCGGGGTCTACGACAACGCCGCCGAGTTCGCCTCGTCCATCCCGACCTTTGCCCATCACCTGCGTGCCGCCGGCTATCACACCGTGCTCTCGGGCAAGATGCATTTCGTCGGGCCGGACCAGATGCACGGCTTCGAGGAACGGCTGACGACCGACATCTATCCGGCCGATTTCGGCTGGACTCCCGACTACCGCAAGCCTGGCGAACGCATCGACTGGTGGTACCACAACCTCGGCTCGGTCACCGGCGCCGGCACGGCCGAAATCAGCAACCAGATGGAGTATGACGACGAGGTCGCCTTCCTGGCGACCCAGAAGCTCTACGACTTCGCCCGCGTCTCCGACCAGGCAGAGCGCCGCCCCTGGTGCCTCACCGTTTCGTTCACCCACCCGCACGACCCCTATGTCGCCCGGCGGCAGTACTGGGACCTCTACGAGGACTGCCCTGCCCTCGACCCCGAGGTCGGCTTCATCCCTGAAGACAAGCAGGACCCGCATTCGCAGCGCCTTTACCTCGCCAGCGACTACGCCAGCTTCGACATCACGCCCGAGCAGGTGCGCCGCTCACGCCGCGGCTACTACGCCAACATCTCCTACATCGACGACAAGGTCGGCGAGCTGATGTCGGTGCTCGATCGCACGCACATGCTCGACGACACCGTCATCCTGTTCTGCTCCGACCACGGCGACATGCTGGGCGAGCGCGGCCTGTGGTTCAAGATGTGCTTCTACGAAGGCTCGGCGCGCGTGCCGCTGATGATCGCCGGCAAGGCCATCCCGAGCGGACTGATCGAGGCGCCGACGTCCAATCTCGACGTCCTGCCGACGCTGTGCAACCTTGCCGGCATCGACCTGTCGGCGATCGCGCCATGGACCGACGGTCAGTCGCTCGTTCCGCTCACCGCCGGCGAACCGCGAACCGCCCCCGTGCTCATGGAGTATGCCGCCGAAGGCTCCTATGCGCCGCTGGTCGCGTTACGCGAGGGCCGCTTCAAGTTCGTCCATTGCGAGATCGACCCGCCGCAACTGTTTGATCTGGAATCGGATCCCCAGGAGTTCCACAACCTCGCCGCCGATCCGGCCAATGCCGACCTGGTGGCGAGATTCATGGCCAAGGTTCGCGCCCGCTGGGACATGGCTGCCTTCGACGCGGCCGTACGGGAAAGCCAGGCGCGCCGCTGGGTGATCTATCCGGCGCTGCGCAACGGCGCCTACTACCCGTGGGATTTCCAGCCGCTGCAGAAGGCGTCCGAACGCTACATGCGCAACCACATGGACCTCAACGTGCTCGAAGAGAGCAAGCGTTTCCCGAGGGGCGAATGATGACAACGACGGTTCCGAGCCTGGACAGGCTGCACCAGGCCTATGCCGAGACCTCGCGCGCGACCCAACTCACCCCGCTGCTCGAATCCGCAGCCCTTGCCCGCGAAACCGGCGCCGCCCGCGTCTTCGTCAAGGCGGAGTCGCTGCAATGGGCCGGCTCGTTCAAGGCGCGCGGCGCCTACTGGCGGCTGAAGCAGCTGACAGCCGACGAGGCGAAGCGCGGCGTGGTCGCCTATTCCTCCGGCAATTTCGCCCAGGGTCTTGCCGCCGCCGGCCAGGCACTCGGCATTCCCGTCACCATCGTCATGCCCATCGACGCGCCTGCCGCCAAGCGCGAAGCGACCAAGGGCTACGGCGCCCGCGTCGTGCTCACCGACCACGGCGATCGCGCCCGCGAAGAGGTCGCCGCAGCCAAGGCGCGCGAGATCTCGGAGACCGAGGGCCTCGCCCTGCTCCACCCGTTCGACGACCCGGAAATCGTCGCCGGCCAGGCAGGCGCCGGGCTCGAAGCGCTGGAACAGCTGGCGGCGAAGGGCGTCGCGGCCGACATCGTGCTCTGCCCGGTCGGCGGCGGCGGGTTGATCGGCGGCGTGTCGCTCGCCTTCCACTATCTTTCCCCGTCAACGCAGGTGTTCGCCGTCGAACCCGAAGGCTTCAACGGCATGGGCAGTTCGCTCGCCCACGGCGGCATCGAAACCATGCCGCTCGGCCCGAAGTCGATCTGCGACGGGCTGATGGCGCGCAAGCCGGGCGAAGCCCCCTACGCAGCCGTGACGTCGAGCAACGTGCGCGGCCTGACGGTCGACGACGCGGCCGTCCGCGGCGCGATGAAGGTGGCATTCGAGCGCCTGAAGCTCGTGCTCGAGCCGTCGGGTGCTTCTTCGCTGGCGGCACTTCTGGGAGGAAAGGTCGACGTGTCCGGCAAGACCGTGCTCGTCGTCGCAACCGGCGGCAACGTCTCGCTCGCCGATTTTATGGTCCATGTGAACAATGCTTGAAGCAGATTTCGTAATCGTCGGCTCCGGCTCCGCCGGCTCGGCCATGGCCTACCGCTTGTCGGAGGACGGCAAGCACTCGGTGATCGTCATCGAATATGGCGGCACCGACTTCGGCCCGCTGATCCAGATGCCGTCGGCACTGTCGATCCCGCTCAACATGAGCCGCTACGACTGGGGCTATGCCAGCGAGCCCGAGCCGCATCTCGGCGGCCGCGTACTCGCCACCCCGCGCGGCAAGGTCCTTGGCGGCTCGTCCTCGATCAACGGCATGGTCTATGTCCGCGGCCATGCCCACGACTTCGACCACTGGGCCGAACAGGGTGCCACCGGCTGGGGCTATGCCGACGTGCTGCCCTATTTCAAGCGCATGGAGCATGCGAACGGCGGCGAAGACGGCTGGCGCGGTACCTCGGGTCCGCTCAACATACAGCGCGGCCCGCGCAAGAACCCGCTCTATCAAGCCTTCGTCGAGGCGGGCCAGCAGGCCGGTTTCGAGCTGACCGAGGACTATAACGGCTCCAAGCAGGAAGGTTTCGGGGCCATGGAGCAGACCATCCACGGCGGTCGCCGCTGGTCGGTGGCCAACGCCTATCTGCGGCCGGCGCTGAAACGCGGAAACGTGCGCGTCGTCAATGGCTTCGCCCGGCGCGTGGTGATCGAGAATCAACGCGCCGTCGGCGTCGAGATCGAAGCTCGCAAGAAGATTCAGGTCGTTAAGGCACGACGCGAGGTGATCGTCGCTGCCTCCTCGATCAACTCGCCAAAGCTGCTGATGCTGTCAGGTGTCGGACCCGCCGAGCACCTGAAGAAGCATGGCATCGCGGTCGTCGCCGACCGGCGCGGCGTCGGCCAGAATCTCCAGGATCACATGGAGCTCTACATCCAGCAGGAATCGACACAGCCGATCACCCTGCACTCGGTGTTCAATCCGTTCTCGAAGGCGCTGATCGGGGCCGAGTGGCTGCTGTTCAAGACCGGGCTCGGCGCCACCAACCATTTCGAGGCCGCAGCCTTCGTGCGCTCGAAAGCCGGCGTCGACTATCCCGATATCCAATTCCATTTCCTGCCGGCGGCCGTGCGCTACGACGGCAAGGCGGCGGCCAAGTCGCATGGCTTCCAGGCCCATGTCGGGCCGATGCGGTCGAAGTCGCGCGGCTCGATCAGCCTCAGGTCGAGCGATCCGTGGGCGAAGCCGGAAATCCGCTTCAACTACATGTCGCACCCCGACGACTGGGAGGACTTCCGCCACTGCATCCGCCTCACCCGCGAGATCTTCGGGCAGTCGGCCTTCGATCCGTTCCGCGGCAAGGAGATTTCCCCGGGCAGCCAGGTCCAGACCGACGAGCAGCTCGACGAATTCATCCGCGAGCATTCGGAGAGCGCCTACCACCCTTGTGGCACTTGCCGTATGGGTCGCGCCGACGATCCGACGAGCGTGGTCGATCCCGAATGCCGGGTGATCGGCGTCGAGGGACTGCGCGTCGCCGACTCCTCGATCTTCCCGCGCGTGACCAACGGCAACCTCAACGGACCGTCGATCATGACCGGCGAAAAGGCCGCCGACCATATCCTCGGCCGGACGCCGCTCGCGCCGTCGAACCAGGAGCCGTGGATCAATCCGCGCTGGCAGGTCTCCGACAGATAGAGCATCATCCGGCCACCTCGCCGGACACCGAAAATACAACTGGAGCAAACGCATGCGCGCCCAGCCCAAAGCCTCGCATTATGTCAACGGCCGCTATATCGACGACGAACGCGGAGCCCTGATCCCGGTCATCTATCCGGCCACCGGCGAGACAATCGCCGAGTTGCATTCGGCAACGCAAAACATCGTCGAATTGGCCGTCGAGGCCGCGCGCGAGGCGCAGCCTGCCTGGGCCCGGCTGAAGCCGGTCGAGCGCGGCCGCATCCTGCGCCGCGCCGCCGACATTCTCCGCGCCCGAAATGAGGAACTCTCCAGGCTGGAGACGCTCGACACCGGCAAGGCGATCCAGGAAACGCTGGTGGCCGACGCTGCCTCCGCCGCCGATTGCCTCGAATTCTTCGCCGGCGCGGTAGCTGCCTTCAACGGCGACTACGTCGATCTCGGCGGTCCCTTCGCCTACACCAAACGCGAGGCGCTCGGCGTCTGCGTCGGCATCGGCGCCTGGAACTATCCCATCCAGATCGCCGGCTGGAAGTCGGCCCCCGCGCTCGCCATGGGCAATGCCATGGTGTTCAAGCCCTCCGAGAACACGCCGCTGTCGGCTCTGGCTCTGGCCGAGATCTATACCGAGGCCGGCCTGCCCGACGGGCTGTTCAACGTCGTCCAGGGTTATGGCGACGTCGGCGCAGCGCTTGCCTCGCATCCCGCCGTCGACAAGATCTCGCTCACCGGCTCGGTACCGACAGGCAAGAAGGTTCTGTCGCTCGCCGGCTCGCACATGAAGCACGCGACGATGGAACTCGGCGGCAAGTCGCCGATCATCGTCTTCGACGACGCCGACCTCGACAACGCCATCGGCGGCGCCATGCTCGGCAATTTCTACTCGACCGGGCAGGTCTGCTCCAACGGCACACGCGTCTTCGTCCAGAAGGGCCTGCACGACCGTTTCGTCGAGCGCCTGGTCGAGCGCACCAAGGCGATCCGCATCGGCGATCCGCTCGATCCCGACACCCAGATGGGCCCGCTGGTCAGCAAGGCCCAGCACGACAAGGTGCTGGACTATATTTCCGTCGGCATGAACGAGGGCGCGGAACTCCGCTGCGGCGGCGGCACGCCATCTCTGCAGGGCTTCGAGGGCGGCTTCTTCGTCGAGCCGACCGTGTTCACCGGCGTCAAGGACGACATGCGCATCGCCCGCGAGGAGATCTTCGGACCGGTCATGAGCGTTCTGTCCTTCGACAGCGAGGACGAGGTGATCGCGCGCGCCAACGACACGGAGTTCGGCCTCGCTGCCGGCGTGTTCACCAAGGACATCACGCGCGGCCATCGCGTCATCGGCGAGCTCAAGGCCGGCACCTGCTGGATCAACGCCTATAACCTGACGCCGGTCGAACTTCCCTTCGGCGGCGCCAGGCAGTCGGGCATCGGCCGCGAGAACTCGCTCGCCGCGCTCCAGCACTATTCCCAGCTGAAAACGGTCTATGTCGAGACCGGCGACGTCGCGAGCCCGTACTGACCTCACTCAAAACCCATCATGCAAGAAAGCCGGCCGATTGGCCGGCTTTCTTGTTTTCGAGCTTCGTCAGTGGGCGACGTCCTCGGTCTTGTCGAGATACTGCGTCAGGGCCGTCACCAGATGGTAGAAGATGCTTGCCGGCACTTCCTTGGCCAGCGAGCGGCCACGCTCGTCGATCTGGTCGATCCACAACCCTTGGGGCGCCGGATCGATGTGCCAGCGGAACAGGCGGCCGACACGCGCCTCGATCTCCGGCTTGAGGTCGGGACCGCCGGTGCCGTCGAGCGCGACGGCCGCCTTGATCGCTTCGGTCTGCGGCCAGCTGCGCGAGATCCGGTCCAGCGGCAGGCCTTGGCGAGACACTGCGCCATAGGCCAGTCCGGTCGCGCGGTTGAGCCCGTTGGCCACCGCCGAGGCGTAGAGCTTGCGGCCAAAGGCAACGAGGTCCTTCTGGCCGCTCTTGTCGGCAAAGTCGACCAGCAGCGAGGCCCATTCGAAATGGTGGCCCGGCTCGGTCCATTGGCCCTTCTCGCCCGATGCCGGATGCCAGTCGCGGTCGAAGAACTCGCCCAATGTCCAGCTGTCCACCTCGAAGAAATGGCTGCGGAACAGGTCGATGATGCGGGCGGCGCGGCGCAGGTAGGCCCTGTCGCCCGTCACCGCATGCCAGGCGAGGAAGGCTTCCAGCAGGTGCATGTGCGGGTTGGAGCGGCGCACGCCCTCGCCGTCGGGGCTTTCCATGAAGCCCGTCATTCGCTCGTCCTCAAGGTGCTTGTCGAGGAAGGCGAAAGTCTGCTCGGCAAGGCCGAGCGCCTCGCCATTGCCGACGCGATGCGCATGCGCCAGCGCCAGCAGCACGCAGGCATGGTCGTAGGCGTCCTCGACCGGATCGACAACGCTGCCGTCCGGGTTCAAGGCCCGCACCCAGCCGCCACGATCCGTCCGGCCCTTGTCCGCCATGAAACGGATGCCGTGATCGATCAGCCGATCGGCGTTGCCATCCCAGCCGCGCTGCTTGGCAACCGCGAAGGCATAGACCTGGCGCGCCATGGTGCGCATGCGCTTGGGCTTGGCCAGCGGCCGTGCGTCGAAGCCGAGTGCCTCGTGGAAACCGCCGAACTGCTCGTCGACGCCGACGGTCGACCACAGCGGCAGCGTTTCCTCCATAAGCCAGTGCTGCACGCGCCGGCGCCAGGCGCCGTTGGCCAGCACGCGGCCGTGCGCCGGCGTGAACTTGGTCTCGAGCCGTCCACTCTTTTCCAACTGCTCGACGATCTTCTTGACGTTCTGGCTATGACTGACGGGCGCAACAAAGGTCGCGTCCGAGGTCGAGACGATGGCGACGTCCTTCATGCCGATGGCCGAGAGCAGCCGCCCCTCGCCGCGCAGATAGGAGTTCTCGCAATCGATCGCGACCACGTCGCCGACAATCACGTTGCCGTCCTTGTCGGAGGGGCTGACATCGAGGAGGGACTGCCACGAACCGAGATCGTTCCAGCGGAAGCTCGCAGGCACCATGGCGATACCGTCGACACGCTCCATGATGGCATAGTCGATCGAATTGGACGGTATGGCCTGATAGGCATCCAGCGGCATGTAGACGCCGGAGAGATCGCTGGTCGCAACCTTGAACGCAGCCTCCGCCTTCTGCCAGATTTCCGGCTGGTGCTTGAGGAAGGCGTCGCGCATGGCGCTTGCCTTGAACAGGAAGATACCGGCGTTCCAGAAGAAGTTGCCGGCCGCGAGATAGCCCTCGGCCGTCTTCAAGTCAGGCTTCTCGACGAAGCGCGTCACGTCGGAAACGCCGCCGGTCCCTGCGCCGGCCTCGATATAGCCGTAGCCGGTCTCAGGCACGGTCGGGCGGATGCCGAACACCACCATGCGCCCGGCCTGGGCCGCAGCCACGCCGCGTTCGACCGTGTCCCAGAACTGGCGCTGCGTCGAAATCTCGTGGTCCGAGGGCACCACCAGCACGATGCCGTCGCCATAGGTGTTGATCGTCTGCAGCGCGGCAATCGCCACGGCGGCAGCCGTATTGCGGCCCGTCGGCTCGAAGATCGCGCCGCCGCCGGAAAGTTCGATCGCGGCAAGGTCGGCGCGCACGCGTGCCGCGTGGCGTTCGGACGCGATCAGGTAGATCGGCGTCTCGCCCTCGTCCCGCGCGGCCAGCCGCTTCAGCGTCTTGACCAGCATCGAGCCGTCACCGGACAGGTCATGGAACTGCTTGGGGTTGTCCTCGCGCGACAGCGGCCAGAGCCTCGAGCCCACGCCGCCGCTCATGACAAAACTGACGATCCTTTCAGCCATACCCGCTTCCCCTCAGAAGGTCTGGTTGTAGGCGCCGACGGACGGATTGCGCCTCAATACTGCGTCGACCGCGTCGAACATCTCGCGCCGGCGCTCGGATGACACCGGGCTCTCCACCACGACCACCAGCTCCGGTTTGTTGGAGGAAGCCCGCACCAGCCCCCAGGTGCCATCCTCGGCAACGACACGCACGCCGTTGACTGTCACCAGATCGACGATCTTCTGGCCGGCGAAAACCTCGCCATTGCGCTTCATCGCTTCGAAGTCGGCGACCACCTTGTCGACCACACCATACTTCAATTCATCGTCGCAATGCGGCGACATGGTCGGCGTGCCGTAGGTCAGCGGCAGGTCGCGGTAGAGATCTGCCATCGACTTGCCGGGGCTGCGGTCGAGCATCTGGCAGACGGCGATCGCGGTGACGATGCCGTCGTCATAACCGCGGCCGATCGGCGGATTGAAGAAGAAGTGGCCGGACTTCTCGAAGCCGGCGATGGCTCCGAGTTCGGCGACGCGACGCTTGAGATAGGAGTGGCCGGTCTTCCAGTAGTCGGTCCTGGCGCCATTGGCGGCCAGCACCTTGTCGGTGTTGAACAGGCCGGTCGACTTCACGTCGACGACGAAGGTCGAGCCTGGATAGAGCGCGGATATATCACGCGCGAGCATGACGCCCACCTTGTCGGCGAAAATCTCGTTGCCTTCATTGTCGACGACACCGCAGCGGTCGCCGTCGCCATCGAAGCCCAGGCCGACATCGGCTCCGGTCTCCAGCACCTTGTCCCTGATCGCATGTAGCATCTGCATGTCCTCGGGGTTGGGGTTGTAGCGCGGGAAGCTGTGGTCGAGTTCGATGTCGAGCGGGATCACCTCACAGCCGATTCGCTCCAGCGCTTCCGGCGCAAAGGCGCCGGCTGTGCCGTTGCCGCAGGCAGCAACGACCCTGAGCTTGCGGGTGATGCGCTTCCCCGCCACCAGGTCGTCGATGTAGGTCTTGCGGAAGTCCGGCACGAACTCATACGAGCCGCCGCCGATCAGTTCGAAGTCGCCGTTGAGCACGATTTCCTTGAGCGCCGACATCTCGTCCGGGCCGAAGGTCAGCGGTCGCGCAGCCCCCATCTTCACGCCGGTCCAGCCATTCTCGTTGTGCGAGGCTGTCACCATGGCGACCGAGGGGGTGTCGAGCGCGAACTGGGCAAAATAGGCCATGGGCGACAGCGCCAGTCCGATATCCTTGACGCGCGCGCCCGCGGCCATCAGGCCCGAAACCAGCGCCAGCTTGATCGACAGCGAATAGGAGCGGAAGTCGTGGCCCGTCACGATGTCTGGCCCGGCCCCGAGACGGCGAATCAGCGTGCCGACGCCCATTCCCAGCGCCTGCACGCCGATCAGGTTGAGTTCCGGCTCCTTGGTCGAAGCCGGATGCCCGAACCACCAGCGCGCGTCGTACTCGCGGAAGCCGGTAGGCTTGACCAGCGCACGCGTCTCGAATTCGAAGCTGTTGGGTGTGGCCTGGCCCACTGGCTTGATGTTCACGACTATACTCCACCTGCGCAAACGCTGCGCATTCGCTCTAGCCTGCACCGATTACCGCAAGATTGAGGCGCTGTCCCCCCTTACGCAAAGGCAGCACAAAGGCTTAAAAGCACAGCAAGATTACCTACTTGCGAAAAATTGTGCCAGTCGGTCCTTTGGCGCTTGCAGGATGCGGAAGCGGCAGCTATAAGCCCGCCGTCTGGTCACGGAGTGTAGCGCAGCCTGGTAGCGCACATCGTTCGGGACGATGGGGTCGCAGGTTCAAATCCTGCCACTCCGACCAGAAAAATAAAAGATGTGGGCCGCCATATCTTTCCCGGCCATACTCCCGCATAGATTTCATTCTACCGAACTTGCCGGACAATAGGTGTTCGCAGATTTTCTGCCATAGGAATACCTTCGGCCAATTCACGTTCCTTCATTTGCCATTTTGAGCAATGGCTTGACGCGGTGTCCGCCGATCCACATTACCATGTGTTTGATCTGCTTGGGGTACATAAATATAACCGATCAACCTCAGCTTGCACTGCCCCACAGAGGGCGCGCTCCGCGGTCAAATTTCCTTAAAATCCCATTCGAATTTTATCTTCAAGCTTGAACAATTCTTGAGCATATTCCTTCACAAACTACTTCATTAGCAAAGCGATAATCTTCCAGAGGCAGGATGGCCTTGATCTTAGGAGCACCCAATTTGGTGTCCGGACATAGATCGCAGCCAACCGAACAGGTGGCACATGGAAGAGCATGAATACTTGAAGTACAAACCGTTTTCCAAAGAACTCCCTCACACTGCCAAGCTCATTTGTGCATTGAAGGCCTCTCGCCGGCACGCTAAGGCCGGAGCCGACGGTTCCAAGCCTTTTACGGAACTGATTGACCTTCATGACCGGCGGGGCATCCTGCCACGCACACGGCCTCCTGACCGACTTTCCTTCCTAATCAATCAAACCGGCACCTCAGCGATCGAATTCGCAATTGTCGTCCCGGTCTTCATCCTCCTCGTATTCGGGATGATCGCCTACGGAATCTATTTCGGCGCCCTGCACTCCGTCCAGCAAATGGCCGCCGATGCGGCCCGCACGGCAATCGCGGGTCTCGATGAAGCCGAGCGCAAGACGCTCGCACAGCGATACATCGATCTCAACGCCGACGGATACGTGTTCATCGACAGGAGGAAGCTCGTCGTCGACGTCAAGGACAGCGACAAGGACGGGCAGCAGTTCGTGGTCGCCTTGCGCTATGACGCCAGGCAGCTGCCGATCTGGAACCTTTTGCCAATCCTGCCGCTGCCCGCGCAGACCATCTCCCGTTCGTCGACGATAAGGGTGGGGGGCATCTGAATGCGCAAAGGCGTTCTAGATAAAATTTGTGCCTTTCGGCGGGCCTGCGGGGGCAACATCGCGACGATGTTCGCGCTGACGCTGCCGATCGGCCTCGCGGTCGCGGCCTTCGCGGTCGACGAAGGCTCGCTCTATGTCGAGCGGCGGGAAGCACAGTCGATCACCGATCTCGCGGCCATCTACGGTGCTGCAAACATCGGCAAGGCCAACGAGGCGGTACTGAAGGCATTCGCCAACAATGGCAACGGCGACGTGGCGCTGGTCGGAAGTCTCGACGTTGAGCCCACCCTGGTGGGCTACAAGCAGGTCCTGGTGGAGAAGGGCCGCTATGCGGCCGATCCCAAAATTGCCGCCACGCTGCGGTTCGTCGCGGGCGCAACACCCTTCAATGCAGTTCGCGTCACCTTCCGCAAGGACGGCACCACCTACTTCGCCAGTGCGTTGCTGGGCGAGCGGCAGATCGTCACAACCGCGGTCGCCAGCGCGCCCGCGGAAGCAGCGTTCTCGGTCGGGTCACGCTTGGCCAGCCTGAAGGACGGTGTGCTCAACGCCATCCTCGGCGGACTGCTTGGCACGAACCTGTCGCTCAGCCTGATGGACTACAACGCGCTCGCGGCGGTCGACGTCAATGCCCTCCAGTTCATGGATGCACTGGCGACCGAGCTCAAGATCACGGCCGGCACCTACAACGACGTCCTCAAGTCGGAAGCGACCGTGGGCCAGGTTCTGTCGGCTCTTGCCACCACGACGACGGACAAGGCGGCCGACGTCGCGATCGCCAAGCTCTTGGGCTCCAATGTCTCGCAATCGCTGAAGGTGCCGCTGTCGCACTTCCTGGACCTGGGCCAGGTCGGCAAGCTCGCGCTTGGCAAGGGCGCTTCGGCGTTCGACGCCAAGGTTGGCGTGATGGAACTGATCGGGGCGGCCGCGGCCATCGCCAACGGGACGAACCAGGTCGCGGCCAATATCGGCGCCGGACTGCCGCCTCTTGCCGCCGTCACCGTCAATGTCGCCATCGGCGAGCCGCCGCAGGGCGGCACCTGGTTTGCCATCGGCGAAGCCGGCAAGATCGTCAGGACCGCGCAGACCAGGCTCAAGATCGAAGCCGCAGTCGGGTCGAGCGGCCTGCTGGGCGGCAATCTGGGCACGTCGATCAGGTTGCCGCTCTATGTCGAACTGGCCTATGCCGAGGCGCAGCTCAAGAGCGTGTCCTGCCCAACCGGCAAGCCGGCAAGCGCCATCGTGACCGTGGCCGCGCAGCCCGGTGTGGCCGAGGTGTGGCTCGGCGACATCAATGTCGCCGACCTGAAGGTCTTCACCAAGAAGCCGGTGGTACAGCCCGCTCACATCGTCCACGCCGGTCTCGGACTGATCAGGGTCGACGTGACCGGGAGCGCGCACATAGACATCGGCAACATGTCGCCGTCGACGAAGACCTTCACCAAGAGCGATATCGACAACCGGGTCGTAAAGAACGTTTCGTCCCGCAACCTGACGCAATCGCTGACGGCCTCGCTGATCGGCGATCTGTCGCTCGGGATTGACGTCGACCTGCTGGGCCTCATCCCCATCGGCCTGTTCGTGCCGAGCGACAATGCGGTCAAGTCCACGGTCACCAGCCTGCTCAGCGGCGTGACGGCGCCGGTCGACGAGTTGCTCTACAACACGCTGATGCTCCTCGGCGTGAAGGTCGGCGAGGCCGACATCCGCGTCCATGGCGTAAATTGCGGCCGGTCGGTCCTGGTGCTCTGAACGTGGACGGGTCCGGAGATCGGTCAGATCTCCGGACCCGTCGTTTTCCCGATCGGAAGCTTGCGCTATCAGGCGGACTGGCGGAGCTTCGTCTCGTCGATCGCAGCCGCCATCAGGGTCTTGGTATAGGCTTCGCGCGGATTGCCGAAGATCTCGTCCGTCGGCCCCTCCTCGACGATCTTCCCTTGCTTCATGACGATGATGTAGTCCGACATGGCGCGGACCACCGCGAGATCGTGGCTGATGAACAGGTAGGACAGGTCGTGGTCGGCCTGCAGCTTGCGCAACAGTTCGACGATCTGCTTCTGCACCGACCGGTCGAGCGCGGAGGTCGGCTCGTCGAGCACCACCACCTTCGGCTTGAGGATCATCGCCCGGGCAATGGCGATGCGCTGCCGTTGTCCGCCCGAGAACTCGTGCGGGTAGCGGTTTCGCGCCGCGGGATCGAGGCCGACCTCGCGCAGCGCCTCGACCGCACGTGCGTCCCTATCTTTGGCGGACAGCGACGGTTCATGCACCAAAAGCCCCTCGGTGACGATCTGGCCTACCGTCATGCGCGGCGAGAGCGACCCGAACGGATCCTGGAAGACGAGTTGCAGTTCGCGCCGCAGAGGCCGCATGTCGCTCCGGTCCGCCTTGGACAGATCGTGGCCGGCAAAGCGGATCGATCCTTCGCTGGGCAATAGCCTGAGCAGCGCCCGGCCGAGCGTCGACTTGCCTGAACCCGACTCGCCGACGATGCCGATCGTCTGGCCGCGCTTCAGCGTCACCGAAATGCGATCCACCGCCTTCAGCAGCATAGGGGGACCGGCCAGGAAGCCGCCGCCGATCTTGAACTCGACCTCGACGTTGCGTCCATCCATGAGAACGGGCGCGTTGTCGGCCGGCGGCGCCTTGCGGCCCGTCGGCTCCGCGGCCAGCAGCATCTTGGTGTAGTCGTGCCTGGGATTGGCGAAGAGTTCGTCGGTCCGCCCCTCCTCCATCACCTCGCCCGATCGCATGACATAGACGCGGTCGGCGAAGCGCCGGACGATGCCGAGGTCATGGGTGATGAAGACGATCGCCATGCCGAGCTTCTTCTGAAGCTCGGCGAGCAGGGTCAGTATCTGCGCCTGGATGGTCACGTCGAGCGCGGTCGTCGGCTCGTCGGCGATCAGGATGTCGGGGTCGTTGGCGAGCGCCATGGCGATCATCACGCGCTGGCGCTGGCCGCCCGACATCTCGTGCGGATAGGATTTCAGGCGCCGTTCCGGATCAGGGATCTTGACCAGATGCAGCAGCCTGAGAGCTTCGCTGCGCGCCTCCGCTGCACTCAGCCCGCGATGGCGGCGGATCGGCTCCATGAGCTGGTTGCCGATCATGTAGAGCGGATCGAGCGAGGTCATCGGCTCCTGGAAGATCATGCTGATCTTCCGGCCGCGAACCTGGTTCAGTTCCGACTTGCTGAGCGTCAGCAGGTTCTTGCCGCGATAATCGACGGCCCCCTTCGCCTCGCCGTTGGAGGCGAGAAGGTTCATGGCCGCCATCATCGTCTGGCTCTTGCCGGAGCCCGACTCGCCGACAACGGCAACCGTCTCGCCGGCATCGACGTGGAGGTTGATGCCCTTGACCGCGTCGACGGCGCCGTCGAGCGTGCGGAAACGGACGCGCAGGTCCTTGACCGAAAGGATGGTTTCGCTTGCCATCGCCTCACCTGTCCTTCGGATCGAGGGCGTCACGCAGTCCGTCGCCGATGAAGTTCAGCGCGAACAGCGTGGACACCAGGAAAAAGGCTGGGAACAGAAGCAGCCAGTTGGCGGTGCCGATGTTCTTCGCGCCGACGGAGATGAGCACGCCCCAACTCGTCATCGGCTCCTGCACGCCAAGCCCCAGGAAGGACAGGAAGCTCTCCAGGATGATGACCTGCGGTACCAGCAGCGTCATGTAGATGACCACCGGTCCGAGCAGGTTGGGGATCACGTGCCTCTGCACGATGCCGCGCGACCGCACGCCCAGCGCTTCCGCCGCCTGCACATACTCCTGCCTGCGGATCGACAGCGCCTGGCCGCGGACGATGCGTGCCATGTCGAGCCACAGCACCGCGCCCACCGCCAGGAACATCAAGACGAAGTTCCGCCCGAAGAAGACGACGAGCATGATGACGAAGAAGATGAACGGCAGCGAATAGAGCACGTCGACGATGCGCATCATGACCTCGTCGGTCTTGCCGCCCATGAACCCGGCCGTGGCGCCGTAGACGACGCCGATGACCACCGCGACGATGCCGGCGAGCAGTCCGATCGCGAGCGAGATGCGGCCCGCCATCAGGGTCCGCGACAGCAGGTCACGACCGGTGTTGTCGGTACCGAAGAGGAAATATTGCTGCTTGATCGAGGCACTGACCACCATCGACAGCCCGTCGCTCGACTTGCTCTCGACCTTGCCGCCGTCGAAGGTGTCGGAGCGGTCGACATAGCGGACGTTGCGTTCGTCGATGGGCTTGGACGAACTGAGCGTCATGAACACCTGCTCGCCCTCCTGGCGCCAGTCCTTGAGGTCGACGCGCATGCGCTTGACCACGTCGTTCAGGGCGGTTTCGACCATTTCCGGCTTCGGATAGGCAGAAAGGCTCGGCGGCGTGCGGACGTAGTCGGCGTAGATGGTCGTGTACTGGTGCGGCACGAAGAACGGACCGGCGATGCAGACGACGGCCATGAAGATGAGATAGAACAGGCTCACCATGGCGGCCTTGTTGGCCTTGAGCCGCGCCCAGGCGTCGGCCCACAGGGAACGCCCGACGACGGGCGTGGCGATGGCGGTATCAGTCATAGCGGACCCTCGGGTCGAAGACCGCGTAGAGAATGTCGACGATCAGGTTGAAGGCGATGGTGAACAGCGCGATGACGACGACCGTGCCCATGACCAGCGTGTAGTCGCGGTTGAGCGCGGCGTCGACGAAGTAGCGCCCCACGCCCGGAATGGCGAAGATGGTCTCCACCACGATCGAGCCGGTCAGCAGAGCCGCCGCTGCAGGACCCGCATAGGAAACGATGGGCAGGACGGCACCGCGCAAGGCGTGCTTGACCACCACCGACCAATTTGAGAGCCCCAGTGCCTTTGCCGTGCGGATGTGATTGGAGCGCAGCGACTCGATCATCGATCCGCGCATCAGGCGCGCGACGATGGCGATCTGCGGCAGCGACAGGGTGATGATCGGACCGATCTTGTTGACCAGCGCACCGTCGCCCCAGCCGCCGATCGGCAGCAGCATCCAGGTCAGGCCGAACAGAAGCTGGATGACCGGCGCGATGACGAAGGTCGGTATGGTGCTGCCTGCGGTCGCCACCGCAATCACCGAATAGTCGCCGAACTTGTTCTGGTTGAGCGCAGCGATCACGCCGAGCACGGTGCCGACGGCGAGCGCCAGAAGCAGGGCCGAGCCGCCGAGCTGAATCGAAATCGGCAGGCCCTTGGCGAAAAGCTCGCTGACGGTGAAGTCCGGCAAATTGTAGCTCGGGCCGAAGTTACCCTGCAGCAGGTTCTTCAGATAGTTGACGTATTGCAGCCAGAGCGGGTCGCCGAGACCGAACTGCGCTTCGAGATTTGCCTTGATTTCGGGACTGAGGCCCCGCTCCTGGTTGAAGGGGCCGCCAGGGGCGACGCGGATCAGGAAGAAGGCAAGCGTGACGATGACGAACATCGTCGGGATCGCGGTCAGAAGCCGCCTGAAAACATAGAGGAACATGGTGCCTACGCCTCGCAAGAAACCCCGGGAACCGCTGCCCCCGGAGCGGGGGCAGCGGATATGCCGGGATTATTCCTTGCTCATGAAGCGCGTCGGATGCACGTCCATGACGTTCTCGTCGAAGCCCTTGAGCTTCGGCGAAACGAGGTTCTTGTAGCTGTAGTACAGGATCGGAATGAAGCCGGTGTCCTCGAGCACGATCCGCTCCGCTTCCTGCAGATCCTTCATCCGCTCTTCCGGCTTGCCGCCAGCAGCAGCCGCCTTGTCCATGGCTTCCTCGAACTTCGGATTGTTATAGACCGAATAGTTGTTGCCGCTCGCCTTGCGCGCCACGCCGAGGAAGGTTTCCGGATCCTTGTAGTCGGCAATCCAGCCGACGCGGGCCGTGTCGAAATCGCCCTTCTGCTCAAGGTAGCCGTAGTGGGTCTTGGTGTCGGTGTTGACCAGAGACACTTCGATGCCGAGCGGCTTCAGCTGCTCCTGGATCGCGACCGCCGTGTTCTTATGGTTCTCCGACGTGTTGTAGCGGATCTCCATCTTCAGCGGCTTGTCCGGACCATAGCCGAGCTTTTCCAGGATCTTCTTGGCTTCGTCCTCGCGGTCGATCTGCGACATGTTCGCGTACTCCGCCGCTACCGGCGTGTAACCCTCGATCCCGGGGGGCACCATCGTGTAGCTGGGAAGCATCGAGTTCTGCCAGACCTTCTCGGCGATGAAATCGCGGTCGATCGCCATCGAAACCGCCTTGCGAAGCTCGAGGTTCGACCACGGCTCCTTGTCCCACTTCATCGCGTAGTAGTAGGTGCCGAGTTGGGCGCCGACTCGCAGTT
This sequence comes from Aminobacter sp. BE322, assembly GCF_050433525.1. Taxonomy (NCBI): domain Bacteria; kingdom Pseudomonadati; phylum Pseudomonadota; class Alphaproteobacteria; order Hyphomicrobiales; family Phyllobacteriaceae; genus Aminobacter; species Aminobacter sp. BE322. Next base: position 107,169 of record NZ_JBNPXB010000010.1, read on the forward strand.
GGTCGCCGAACTTGGCCTTCAGTTCGGCCATCTGCTCGGTCGGAATGTCGTCGTTCGAGTCGAGTTCGCCGGCCTCGAAGCGCTTGATCGCTGTCGAGCGGTCTTCCGTCGGGATGTAGTTGACGACGTCGATCTTGACGTTGGCTGCATCGTAGAACTTCGGGTTCTTGACCAACTTGATGCGATCGTTGGGGATGAACTCGGCAAGCGTGTAGGCGCCGTTCGAGACGAGATTGCCCGGCTTGATCCAATCAGCACCGAGCTTTTCGATGGCCGCCTTGTTGACCGGGTAGGCAGCCTGGTGGGTCAGCATCTCGAGGAAGTACGGCGTCGGGGCCTTCAGTGTCACCTCAAGCGTCGACGGATCGATTGCCTTGACGCCGATCTCCTCGGGCTTCGCCTTGCCGGTATTCACCTCTTCGGCCTTGACGATTGGGTAGAGCATCGAGGCGTATTCGGCGCCGGTCGCCGGATCCTCGAGACGACGGAACGAATAGACGAAGTCGTCGGCCGTCACCGGGCTGCCGTCGGACCAGGTCGCGCCCTGACGCAGCTTGAAGGTATAGACCAGCCCGTCGTCCGAGACGGTCCAGCTTTCGGCGGCACCAGGAATGAGGTTGGCGTCCTTGTCCTGCATGACCAGGCCGAGGAAGAGATCGCGCAGGATGTGCGCCTCGTAGACCGTCGACGTCTTGTGCGGATCAAGCGATTCCGGATCGGCGGAATTGCCGCGGTTGTAGACCACTTCGGCAAAAGCCGGCATCGACACCGCACCAGCGGCCAGCGCCAGTGTCGTGGCAAACACAGTCGCTTTCAGCAAGTTTTTCAGCATGATTTCATTCTCCCAAGTCGGCGTGTTCCCCGTAGACACGGCCTCGCCTAGTTGCGCCCGAATGCCGGACTTGGCCGGCTTCGTTGAGCGGGCTGGCGTTCCCATGCGCCAGCGGTGGCTGAACACTATCCACGACAATTTCTTATTTCAACACGACTCGTGCTCACCTAAAGTCAACCTGAGCGCGTTCAAAACAAGCGTCCGATAAGATAACCGAGCGGCGGGATGGCGACCCCTTCGCCTCTCTGGTCGCCGCCCGAGCCCGGGAAATCGACTTTACCGAGGCTGGAATCCTTGCCGATCAGGGGCACCAGCACCTCTCGATCGGAGAAGTTGAAGGCGCAGATCATCCGCTGGCCGCCAGCGGTCCGCACGAATGCGAGGACGTCGTCGTTGGCCTCGAGCAGCGAAATCGAGCCGTGGATAAGCTCGGGATGCCGGCGTCGCGCCGCCAGCACGGCACCATAGTGCGACAGAATCGATGCCGGATCGCGCTGCTGCCGGTCGGCTGCAAGCGCGCGATGCTCGGCAGGGATCGGCAGCCACGGCTTGCCATCGGTAAAGCCGCCCTGTTCCGCCTGGGCGTCCCATACCATCGGCGTGCGGCAACCGTCGCGGCCCTTGTAGCCCGGCCAGAAGCGGATCCCGTAGGGGTCGCGCAGTTCCTCGAAGGCGAGTTCCGCCTCGCCGAAGCCAAGCTCCTCGCCCTGGTAGATGCAGATCGATCCGCGCAGGCAGGCGAGCAGCGCGATCGAGAACCTGGCCACGGCTCCGGGGTCGCCTCCGGGGCGGGTCCAGCGGGTCACGTGGCGGATCACGTCATGGTTGGAGAAGGCCCAGCACACCCAGCCGTCGGCTACCGCGGCCTCGAAGTCGGCGATGCATTTGCGCACATGTCCGGCCGAGAACTTCGGCCCCAGGAGGTCGAAGGTGTAGCACATGTGCAGCTTGTCGCCGCCCGACGTATAGTTGGCGACCGTCTGCAGCGAGCGCTCGCCGTCGCCCACCTCGCCGACCGAGGTGCGGCCACCGAATTCGTCCAGCAAGGCACGGAAACGCTTGAGGAATTCGATGTTCTCGGGGCGCGTCTTGTCGAACAGGTGGTCCTGGTACTCGTAGGGGTTCTTCTCGTCGATCTCGCCCGAGACGCTCTTCTCCAGCGGCGGATTGTCCCGCAGCCACTTGTCGTGAACGTAGAAATTCACCGTGTCGAGGCGGAAGCCGTCGACGCCCCGATCGAGCCAGAAGCGCACCGTTTCCAGCAGCGCCTCCTGGACTGCCGAATTGTGAAAATTGAGATCGGGCTGCGAGGCGAGGAAGTTGTGCAGGTAATACTGCCTGCGCGTCGAATCCCATTCCCAGGCGGGTCCGCCGAAGATCGACATCCAGTTGTTGGGCGCGGTGCCGTCCGGCTTGGGATCTGCCCAGACGTACCAGTCGGCCTTTTCATTGTCGCGGCTGGCGCGGCTCTCCACGAACCAGGGATGCTTGTCGGAGGAGTGCGACAGCACCTGGTCGATGACGATCTTCAGGCCGAGCCGATGCGCCTCGGCGACCAGCGCATCGAAATCGGCGAGCAAGCCGAACATCGGGTCGACGTCGCAATAGTCCGAGACGTCGTAGCCCATGTCGGCCATCGGCGACTTGAAGAAGGGCGACAGCCAGACCGCATCCGCGCCGAGCGCTGCGATGTGCGGCAGGCGGCGCGTGATGCCGGCAAGGTCGCCGCTGCCGTCGCCGGTCGAGTCCTGATAGGAGCGCGGATAGACCTGGTAGATGACGCAGCCGCGCCACCATTCATCGCCCGTGCCATTGGCCCGCATCGTCATTGTCCTTTCGCCTCAGTGCCCACCGGCATCTCGCGCGCGAAGCAGACGCTGCGTGCGGGCACGGCAAGCTTGCCTCCCCCAGGCTCGTGGCCGCCGGCCGCCTTCCGCCATTCGAAGCCTTCGCGCCGAGGCAGGAGGAAGGAGGCATTGCGCCGGGCGCCATTGACCAGAACCGCCAGCCGTCCCCCTTGGGGCATGCCGTCGCCGAGCAGCATGGCGAGGCGATGCCGGTCCGGTTCGTGCCAGTTGGCATCGCTCATCGGTCGGCCCGCCTCGGTCAGCCATTCGACATCGGCAACCGTCCCGCCGTCAGGCGCCGCGCCGCTCAGAAAGCCGAGTTCGCCAAGGGCCGGGAAGTCGCGCCGCAGCATGGAGAGCGATGCGACGTAGTCCTCCAGGCCGGTGTCGCGCTCGGCCCAGTCCAGCCACGTCAGCTCGTTGTCCTGGGCGTAGGCGTTGTTGTTGCCATGTTGCGTGCGGCCGAACTCGTCGCCGGCGGTCAGCATGATCGTGCCGCGCGAGGCAAACAGGGTCGCCAGCAGCGCGCGCGCATCAGCCTCGCGCTCGGCCGCTATCTCGGGATCGCGGCTTTCGCCCTCGACGCCGTTGTTCCAGGAGAAATTCTCGTTGTGGCCGTCGTGGTTGTGCTCGCCATTCGCCTCGTTGTGCTTGCGCTCGTAGCGCACGATGTCAGCCAGCGTCATGCCGTCATGGGCGGCGACGAAGTTGACCGTCCGCGTGCGCGCGCCGCCGCCGAAGACATCGGACGATCCCGCGAGCCGCGTCGCCAGGGCACCGACCATGCCGCGGTCGCCGCGCCAGAAGCGGCGCACGTCGTCGCGACAGCGGTCGTTCCATTCGAGAAATGTCTGGGGGAAGCCGCCGAGCCTGTAGCCGTTGTGGCCGATGTCCCACGGCTCGGCGATCAGCACGCGGTCGCCTATGACCGGGTCGTCGCACATCGCCTTCAGCAATGGGGCATCCGCGCTGAACTCGCCGCCGACCCGCCCAAGGACCGGCGCCAGATCGAAGCGAAACCCGTCGACGCCGGCATGGAGGACAAAATGCCGGAGGCTGTCGAGGATCAGTTCCCGGGCGATGGGATGCTCGCAGGCGAGCGTGTTGCCGGTGCCGGTGTCGTTGACATAGGCACCGGGGTCATCCGCAACGGAACGATAGTAGGCACGGTTGTCGAGCCCGCGCAGCGACAGCGTCGGGCCGAGCTCATCGCTCTCGGCGGTGTGGTTGAACACCAGGTCGAGGATAATGCCGACGCCCGCGTCGCGAAGTGCCGCCACGGTCTGGCGGAGGTCATCGATGCCAATGGGCGCAAGCCGTGGATCGAGCGCCATGAAGGTCACGGGATTGTAGCCCCAGGCATTGCTCAGCCCCAGCGCCGGCAGGTGCCGCTCGTCCATCGTCGCCGTGACCGGCATCAGTTCGACCGCCGATACCCCGAGCTTGAGGAAGTGCTCGACCACGACCGGCTCCGCAAGTGCCCGGATCGTGCCCCGGAGACGTTTCGGCACCCCGGGATGAGCCATGGTGAAGGCGCGCACCGGCACCTCGTAGATCAGGCCGCCGGGCCGGAAGACCGGCGCGGTCCGTTCAACTCGCGGCAGCGTCTGCACCACCGCCTTCGGCATCAGCCCTGCCGTATCCGTCCCCTCCCCGCGCCGTGCCGCCAGCCTGCCGTCGTAGCGGTAGGACCGGTCGATGCGGACCGCATAGGGATCGACCAGCAGCTTGTCGGGATCGAACCAGAGGCCCTCGTCGGGCGCGTAGGCGCCATCGGCACGGAAGCCGTAGCAGATCCCCTCCGCCAATCCCGGAACGGTCAAGGCGAAGACGCCATCGCCTTGGCTTTCAAGCTCCAGCCGGTTCGTCTCCGCCTTGCCTTCGGCATCGAAGATCGCAACCCACATGCGCTCCGCCGCGCCCGACCAGGCAGCGAAGCGGATGCCGCCATCGGTGATGGTCGCGCCCAATTTTTCGTCGGGGCGACGCTTCATCATCGGGCGGGACGCGTGCGGTTGGCCAATCTCCCCCCTTGTGGGGGAGATGCCCGGCAGGACAGAGGGGGGTGGGAAGGAACGCAATCTAGCCGGCTATGAAGAACGTGCGGCGCAGTTCCGTTGCTGCGATCAGAAATGGGCGCCCTACGTTGCTCCCCTCTGCCCCGCCGGGCATCTCCCCCACAAGGGGGGAGATCAGCCGTCTTCAGCCGTATCACGTAATCACGCTCGGCTTGTCGCGGCCGGTGTGGCTGCGGATGCCGGCAATATCCTCGGCAGCCTGGATCAGGTCGGCAAGTGCTTTCTGCGTGTCGAGGCCGTGGCGTGCCGGGTCCGGCTCGAAACGTTCGATGTAGACGCGCAGCGTCGCACCCGACGTGCCGGTGCCCGACAGGCGGAAGACGACGCGCGAGCCGCCCTCGAACAGGATGCGGATGCCCTGGTTCCTGCTGACCGAGCCGTCGACCGGATCGTTGTAGGCAAAGTCGTCGGCACTGGCGATCTTCATGCCCTGCACGCCGGTGCCGGGCAGCGAGGCGAGCTTGGCCCTGAGCCCGTCGACCAACGCGTTGGCGCGGTCCGTCTCGACCTCTTCGTAGTCGTGGCGCGAATAATAGTTGCGCCCATAGGTCGCCCAGTGCTTGGCGGCGATGTCCTTGGCGCTCTCGCCACGCGCGGCCAGGATGTTGAGCCAGAGCAGCACCGCCCACAGCCCGTCCTTCTCGCGCACGTGGTCGGAGCCGGTGCCGGCGCTTTCCTCGCCGCAGATCGTCGCCATGCCGGCGTCGAGCAGGTTGCCGAAGAATTTCCAGCCGGTCGGCGTCTCGTACATGCTGATGCCGAGCTTTTCGGCGACGCGGTCGGCAGCGCCACTGGTCGGCATCGAGCGCGCGATGCCCTTGAGGCCTACCTTGTAGCCCGGCGCCAGATGGGCGTTGGCGGCTAGCATCGCCAGCGAATCCGACGGCGTGATGAAGATGCCGCGGCCGATGATCAGGTTGCGGTCGCCGTCGCCATCGGAAGCCGCGCCGAAATCCGGCGCCTTCGGCCCCATCATCTCGTCATAGAGGTCCTTGGCGTGCACCAGGTTGGGGTCGGGATGATGGCCGCCGAAATCCTCGAGCGGCACGAAGTTGCGCGCTGTCCCCTCCGGCGCGCCGAGGCGGCGTTCGAGGATCTCCTTGGCATAGGGGCCGGTGACCGCGTGCATGGCATCGAAGGCCATGCGGAAGCCCGACTTGAACAGTGCGCGCAGCGCGTCGAAATCGAACAGGCTCTCCATCAGTTCGGCATAGTCGGCCACCGGGTCGACGACCTCGACCTTCATGCCACCGGCCTCGAAGGTGCCCAGCTTGTCGAGATCGACCGGGCCGATATCGGCGATCTTGTAGCCGGTGATCGCCTTGCTGCGGGCGAAGATCGCGTCGGTCAGCTTCTCCGGCGCGGGGCCGCCATTCTCGGCATTGTACTTGATGCCGAAATCCTCGCGCGGGCCGCCGGGATTGTGGCTGGCCGACAGGATCAGCCCGCCGAAGGCCTTGCGCTTGCGGATGAGGTTGGAAGCGGCGGGCGTCGACAGGATGCCGCCCTGCCCCACCACGACGCGGCCGAAGCCGTTGGCCACCGCCATGGCGATCACCTTCTGGATCACCTCGCGATTGTAGAAGCGGCCGTCGCCGCCAACGACCAGCGTCTTGCCGGCAAAGCCCTCGAGCGCGTCGAACACCGACTGCACGAAGTTCTCGACGTAGTTCGGCTGCTGGAAGACGGGCACCTTCTTGCGTAGGCCCGACGTGCCGGGCTTCTGGTCGCTGAAGGGCGTGGTGGCAACGGTACGAATCATTCAGGCATCCCTTTTTGAGAGAAGCTTGCCATAAAGTGCGGCGTATTTCCGGGCACTGCGGTCCCATGAAACATCCGCCTTCATCCCCTGCTTCTGGATCGCGGCCCATGTGCTCGGGTCGGCATGGAGCGCATTGGCCCTGAGGATGGCATGGTGGAAGGCGCCGGCATTCTCCGGCGCGAAGTGGAACCCCGTCGCAACCCCTGCCGCGACCGCTGCCTCGTTGGCGTCGATGACGGTGTCGGCCAGCCCGCCGGTGCGCGCAACCAGCGGCACGCAGCCATAGCGCAGGCCGTAGAGCTGGGTCAGGCCGCAAGGCTCGAAGCGCGACGGGATCAGGATGCCGTCGGCGCCGCCCTGCAGCAGATGCGACAGCGCCTCGTCATAGCCGATGACGACGCCGACGCGCCCGCGATGGCGGGCGGCGGCGGCCAGCAGCGCGCCTTCGAGGCCCGCATCGCCCGAACCGAGGATCGCAAGCCGGGCTCCGGAGGCCACGACCGCATCGACGATCGCGGCAAGGATGTCGATGCCCTTCTGCCAGGTCAGGCGGCTGACCACGCAATAGATCGGCCCCTCCTCGCGGTCGAGCTGCATGCGCTCCTCGATCGCCCGCTTGTTGGCCTTGCGCCCCTTCAGGCTCTTGGCCGAATAGGTCGCAGCCAGATGCGTGTCGGTCTCGGGGTTCCAGATGTCGTCATCGATGCCGTTGACGATGCCGAGCAGGTCGGCCGAGCGCAGGTTGATGAGCCCGTCCAGCCCCATGCCAAAAGCGGGCGAGCGGATTTCCTGCGCATAGGTCGGGCTGACCGTCGTGATCGCCCAGGCCGCCTGCAGGCCGGCCTTCAGAAACCCGACGCCGCCGTAATATTCGACGCCATCCAGCGCCATCGCCTGCGGCGGCAGGCCGAGGCCGGAAAAGACGTTGGCGCCGAACTGACCCTGGAAGGCGAGATTATGCACCGTCATCACCGACGGCACGTTCGCCGCCTCGCCGTAGCGCATGTAGGCCAGCGTCATCGCCGATTGCCAGTCATGGGCGTGCACGACATCGGGCTTGTAGCCGGCCACCACCCCGGCAGAGATGTCGGCGCCGACGCGGCCGAGGGCGGCAAAGCGCTTCCAGTTGTCCTGCCAGTCGGCACCGGTGGCGTCGCCATAAGGCCCGCCCGGCCTGTCGAACAGATGCGGCGCGTCCAGCACCAAAAGGTCGAGCCCCGCCACCTGCGCCGCATGGACCGTCGCCTTGCCGCCTTGCAACGCCGTGTACTGGTACACCGCCTTCTTCTTTTTGAGCACCGCCATCACCGCCGGGTAGCCCGGCACGAGGCTGCGCATTTCGACGCCCAGCCCGGCCAAGGCAGGCGGCAGCGCGCCCGTCACGTCGGCCAGCCCGCCCGTCTTGATCAGCGGAAATATCTCGGGCGTGACCGAAAGTACCTGCACCAGCTACAGCTCCAGCCTGTTGATCATGTCCTGGGTGATCAGGCAGATGCCCTTCTCCGAGACGCGGAAGCGCTTGGCGTCCAGTTCGGGATCCTCGCCGACGACCAGCCCTTCGGGGATGTGTACGCCATGATCGATGACAACTCTTTTAAGCTGGGCCTTGCGGCCGACGTGGCAGGCCGGCAGCATCACCACGTCCTCGAGCGTGGCATAGGAGTTGATGCGCGCCCCGGTGAAGATCAGGCTGCGCTTCAGCGATGCGCCCGAGATGATGCAGTCGCCGGAGACCAGCGACGAGATCGCCTGGCCGCGCCTGCCGTCCTCGTCGTGGACGAACTTGGCCGGCGGTGTCAGTTCCGAATAGGTCCAGATCGGCCAGTCGCGGTCGTAGAGGTCGAGTTCCGGCGTCACGTCGGTCAGGTCGATATTCGCCTCCCAATAGGCATCGACCGTTCCCACGTCGCGCCAGTAGGGTTCGGCCTCGGCCGTCGAGCGCACGCAGGACTTGGTGAAGCGGTGCGCCACGGCCTTACCGTGCTGGACGATGTAGGGGATGATGTCCTTGCCGAAGTCGCGGCTCGAATCCGGTTCGGCGGCGTCGCGGCGCAACTGCTCCATCAGGAACTTGGTCTTGAAGACATAGATGCCCATCGAGGCCAGCGCGAAATCCGGGTTGTCGGGGATGCCGGGCGGATCGGCCGGCTTTTCGATGAAGGAGATGATGTTGTCCTTCTTGTCGACATGCATCACGCCGAAGCCGGTCGCCTCCATGCGCGGCACCTCGAGACAGCCCACGGTGACGTCGGCGCCAGCATCGACGTGCTGGCGCAGCATCAGTTCGTAGTCCATCTTGTAGATGTGGTCGCCGGCGAGGATGACCATGTATTCGGGGCCATAGGCCTCGATGATGTCGATGTTCTGGTAAACCGCGTCGGCGGTGCCTTCGTACCACTGCGTTTCCGACACGCGCTGGCTGGCGGGCAGGATGTCGAAGCTCTCGTTTCGCTCCGGCCGAAGGAAGTTCCAGCCGCGCTGCAGGTGCCGGATCAGCGAATGTGCCTTGTACTGCGTGGCGACGCCGAGGCGGCGGATGCCCGAGTTCAGCGCATTGGACAGCGCGAAATCGATGATGCGCGTCTTGCCGCCGAAATAGACCGCCGGCTTGGCGCGCCGGTCGGTCAGTTCCTTGAGCCGGCTGCCGCGGCCACCGGCCAGCACATAGGCCATGGCATCGCGGGCCAGTGGCTGGTTTCTCTTCGGTTCCATGGCATCCTCCCTGCTCAGTCCGCCACAAATTCGAGCATGACCGTCGCCAGCGGCGGCAGAAGCAGCGTCACTGCCGCCCCTCCTCCGTCCGCCTGCCGCGCGGTGACCATGCCGCCGTTACCCTTGCCGGACCCGCCATAATCGAGCGCGTCCGAGTTGAAGACTTCCCGCCACGTGCCCGCCTGGGGCAGCGGCACGCGATAGTTTTCGCGCGGCACCGGGGTGAAATTCGAGATCACGGCGATCGGTGCTGCACCCGGCGCCTTGCGCAGCCAGGCAAAGACCGAGTTCCTGGCGTCGTCGACGATCAGCCACTCGAAGCCTTCCAGTTCGCAGTCGCGCGCGTGCAGCGCCGATCGCGAGCGGTAGAGTTGGTTGAGATCGCGCACGAGCTGCCTGACCCCACGATGCGGGGCGAAGTCGAGCAGGTTCCAGTCGAGCGCCTTGGCCTCGTTCCATTCGGCGCGCTGGGCGAACTCCTGCCCCATGAACAGCAGCTTCTTGCCGGGATAGCCCCACATGAAGGCGTAGTAGGCGCGGAGCGTCGCGAATTTCTGCCAATCGTCGCCGGCCATCTTGCCGAGCAGCGTGCCCTTGCCGTGCACCACCTCGTCATGGGACAGCGGCAGCACGAAGTTCTCGCTGAAGGCGTATAGAAGCCCGAAGGTGATCTCGTTGTGATGGTGCCTGCGATGGATCGGCTCCTTCGACAGGTACTCCAGCGTGTCGTGCATGAAGCCCATGTTCCACTTGAAGCCGAAACCCAGCCCGCCCTCGTGCACCGGCTGCGACACCTTCGGCCACGAGGTCGATTCCTCGGCGATGGTCATCACGCCGGGATGCGCACCATAGACGGCGGCATTCATCTTCTGCAGGAAGTGCACTGCCTCGAGGTTCTCGCGGCCGCCGAACTCGTTGGGGATCCACTCGCCTTCCTTGCGCGAGTAGTCGAGGTAGAGCATCGAGGCCACCGCATCCACGCGCAGGCCATCGACATGGTACTTCTCGGCCCAGTAGAGGGCGTTGTTGACGAGGAACGAAACCACTTCGCGCCGGCCGAAATTGTAGATCGCGGTGTTCCAGTCGGGGTGGAAGCCCTGGCGCGGGTCGGCATGCTCGTAGAGTGCGGTGCCGTCGAAATGCGCCAGGCCGTGTTCGTCGGTCGGGAAGTGCGCCGGTACCCAGTCAAGGATGACGCCGAGGCCGGCGCGATGGGCGCCGTCGACGAAGCGGGCAAAGCCGTCAGGATCGCCGAAGCGCGCCGTCGGCGCATAGAGGCCGGTGGTCTGGTAGCCCCATGACGGGTCGTAGGGGTGCTCGGAGATCGGCAGGAACTCGATATGGGTGAAGCCGGTCTCGACGACATAGGGGATCAGCCGGTCGGCCAGTTCGTCCCAGGGCAGGAAAGTACCGTCGTCGCGGCGCTGCCACGAGCCGGCATGCACCTCGTAGATGCTGATCGGCTCGCGGCGCTGGTCGGCGCTCTTCCAATAGGCGCGGTGCTCGTCGTCGCCCCATTGGTGCCCCGAAGGTGCTGCCGTCACGGAGGCGGTCGCAGGCCTGAGTTCGGAGTGGAAGGCGAACGGGTCGGCCTTGAGCGGCAGGCGCACGCCGCGTGAGCCGATGATCTCGAACTTGTAGGGCCTGCCGGGACCGATGTCGGGAACGAAGATTTCCCAGATGCCGGTATCCTGCCGGTTGCGCATCGGGTGGCGGCGGCCGTCCCAGTCGTTGAAATCGCCGACCACCGAGACGCGATGCGCGTTCGGCGCCCAGACGGCGAAATGCACGCCGCTTGCCCCCTCGTGCGAGATCAGGTGCGCGCCGAGCTTGTCGAACAGCCGGCGGTGCGAGCCCTCGGAGATGAAATAGTCGTCCATCGGCCCGAGCACGGGACCGAAGCTGTAGGCGTCGCTGACCCACCATTCGCCGCCGGCATTGCGGGCATGATACCTGAGCGGCTGGCGCTTGCGGATCGAGAGCTTGCCTTCGAAGAAGCCCGTGTCGTTCACGCGGGCAAGCTCCCCGCAGGCCTTGCCCTGCAGCGTATGCGCAGTCACCGACTCCGCGTGCGGGACGAAGCAGCGGGCGATGAACCCTTTGTCCGTCTCCTGAAGGCCGAGCACCGCGAACGGATCGCCATGGGTGCCGTTGACGATCGCCTCGATATCGCCGTCCGAAGCTCTTGCGAACTCCGGCTTGGTCTCGGCGGCCGCGCGCGGCTTCTTCATGTTGAGGCGTCCCCTCCCAAGGATCGTCGCGAGGTTAGTTCATGCAATCACATCAGGCCGGAACGTTCCAGATTTCTTTCGCATATTGCCGGATGGTGCGATCGGAGGAGAACCAGCCGACGCGCGCGACGTTGCGGATGGCGCGGGCGTACCAGTCGGGACTGTCGCGCCAGACCGCGTCGACCTGCCTTTGGGCTGCCGCGTAGGCGTCGAAGTCGGCCGCGACCATGAACCAGTCATGCTGGTGGAGCCCGTCCATCAGGTCGCGATAGCGGTTCGGGTCGTCGGGCGAGAACACGCCCGACGCAATCGCCGCGACGGCCTGCTTGAGTTCGGCCGAGCCGTCGATCACCGCTTCCGGCCGATAGCCGTTGTTGCGCCGTTCGGCCACTTCCTCGGCGGTCAGGCCGAAGATGAAGATGTTGTCGTCGCCGACGCACTCCTTGATCTCGACATTGGCACCGTCCAGCGTGCCGATGGTCAGCGCGCCGTTGAGCGCGAACTTCATGTTGCCGGTGCCCGACGCCTCCATGCCGGCCGTCGATATCTGCTCGGAGAGATCGGCCGCGGGCATCAGGATTTCGGCCGCGCTGACATTGTAGTTCGGCACAAACACGACCTTCAGCAGGCCACGGACCGAGGGGTCGCGGTTGACGACCTTGGCGACGTCGTTGGCCAGTTTGATGATCAGCTTGGCGTTGTGGTAGCTGGGTGCCGCCTTGCCGCCGAAGAATTTCACCCTCGGCATCCAGTCGCGCTCGGGGTGCGAGCGGATCTGGTCGTACAGCGCCACCGCCTCGATGATGTTGAGCAGCTGGCGCTTGTATTCGTGGATGCGCTTAATCTGGATGTCGAACAGCGCGGAAGGATCGACCCTGATGCCCAGCCGCTCGGCCACCAGGTTCGACAGCCGCTCCTTGTTCGCCCGCTTCACGGCGGCGAACTTCTCCCTGAAGCCGGCGTCGCCGGCCAGCGGATCGAGTTCCCGGATCGCCTCGATATCGTCGAGGAAGCGGTCGCCGATCGCCTCGCGCGCAAGGCCGGTCAGGCCGGGATTGCACTGGATCAGCCAGCGCCGCGGCGTGATCCCGTTGGTCTTGTTGTTGATGCGGTCCGGATAGAGCCGGTGCAGGTCGGCGAACACCGTCTCCTTCATCAGGTCGGTGTGCAGCGCCGAGACGCCGTTGATGCTGTGCGAGCCTACGAAGGCGAGGTTGCCCATGCGCACGCGCCGGCCGCCATCCTCCTGGATCAGCGAGATGCGGCTGATCTGCTCGCCGTCGAAGCGGCCGGTCGCCCGCGCCTCCAGGAGGATCTCGGCATTGATCGCATAGACGATCTGCATGTGGCGCGGCAAAAGCCGCTCGAACAGCGGCACCGGCCAGCTTTCCAGCGCTTCGGGCAGCAGCGTGTGGTTGGTGTAGGCGAAGGTGCGCTTGGTCAGGCCCCAGGCCGTGTCGAAGTCGAGGCCGTGGACGTCCATCAGCAGCCGCATCAGCTCGGGCACGGCGACGGCCGGGTGGGTGTCGTTCAGGTGGATCGCCGCCTTCTCGGGCAGCGACAGCAGGTCGCCATACTGGCTGAGATGGCGCTGGAGGATGTCCTGCAGCGAAGCAGTCGAGAAGAAATACTCCTGCCTGAGCCGGAGCTCCTGCCCCGCCGGCGTCGCATCCGCCGGATAGAGCACGCGCGACAGCGCATCCGCCTTGTTGCTCTCGCGCAGCGCGCCGATGTGGTCGCCGGCGTTGAAGGCGTCGAGCAGGATCGGGTCGATCGGGATCGCCGACCAGAGGCGCAGCGTGTTGACCCGCGATCCGCGCCAGCCGACGACGGGGGTGTCGTAGGCCACCGCGATCATGTGCTCGGTCGGCTTCCAGACATGGCGTTCGAGGCGGCCGTCCTTGGTGGTGACGGATTCCACCGAGCCGCCGAAGCCCACGTCGAAGGCGCGCTCGCGGCGTTCGAATTCCCAGGGGTTGCCGTGCTCCAGCCAGGTCTCGGGCAGTTCGACCTGCCAGCCGTCGTGGATCTCCTGCCGGAACATGCCATTGGCATAGCGGATGCCGTAGCCGTGGGCGGGAATGTCGACGGTTGCCATGCTCTCCATGAAGCAGGCGGCGAGCCGGCCAAGACCGCCATTGCCGAGCGCGGCGTCGGGCTCGAGCTTGGCGATGACGTCGAATTCGACGCCGAGCGAGGCCAGCGCGTCGCGCATCGCCTCCATCAGCCCGAGATTGGAGAAGGCATCCCGCATCAGACGGCCGATCAGGAATTCGAGCGACAGGTAATAAACCCGCTTGGCGCTCTTCTCGTAGGATTCCTTGGTCGACGAGATCCACTCGTCGACGATGCGGTCGCGCACGACCTTGATCGAGGCCGTGAGCCAGTCGTAGTCGGTGGCGACCGTGGCGTCCTTGCCGAGCCGGTACTTCAGCACCTGGAGGATTTCGGCGGCGAGCGCCTCGGGGCTGGTGTTGCCCAGCGACGGCTGGGAGACTTTCGGGGTCTCTGCGCGGGTCATCTTGCCTCTCGCGTAGTTGGCCAGTTCGGCAACCTTGTTACTATCCTCCCGAGCCGACACCTATCCTCCCGCCCCCATGTTAGACGATCCGAAGGCAATTCCAATCGATTTAAATCCCCGCGTCAATATGCATCGAGGCGGAGATTAATGAGGATCAGGCAGCCGCCAGCGCCGCTTCCGGCGGCTTCTTCGCGCCGGTCATGAAGGCCACCGCGTCCGACATCGTGTATTCCTTCGGGTCGATCACCGTGAGGCGACGGCCGAGCCGGTGGATGTGGATGCGGTCCGCCACCTCGAACACATGCGGCATGTTGTGCGAGATGAGCACGATCGGCAGGCCGCGCCGCTTGACGTCGAGGATGAGTTCCAGGACGCGCCGGCTTTCCTTGACGCCAAGTGCTGCGGTCGGCTCGTCCATGATGACCACCTTGGAGCCGAAGGCCGCGGCACGCGCCACCGCCACGCCCTGGCGCTGGCCGCCCGAAAGCGTCTCGACCGCCTGGCCGATGTTCTGGATGGTCATCAGGCCGAGCTCGGTGAGCTTTTCGCGGGCCCGCTTTTCCATCGCCGTGCGATCGAGCATGCGGAACCACTTGCCGAGCACGCCCGGCTTCCTGATCTCGCGGCCGAGGAACATGTTGTCGGCGATCGAAAGCGCCGGCGACAATGCGAGGTTCTGGTAGACGGTCTCGATGCCGGCATCGCGCGCCTCCATCGGCGACTTGAAATGCACCGGCTTGCCGTCGAGCAGTATCTCGCCCTCGTCGGGCGAGACGGCGCCCGAGATCGCCTTGATGAGCGACGACTTGCCGGCGCCGTTGTCGCCGATCACGGCAAGGATTTCGCCCGGATAGAGGTCGAAATCGGCGTGATCGAGGGCGGTGACGCGGCCGTAGCGCTTTACCAGGCCGCGGGCGGTGAGAAGAGGTTCGGTAGACATCAGCCTGCAACCTTTCTGATCCACTGGTCGATGGCGACGGCGATGATGATGAGCAGGCCGATCAAGAGATAGGTCCACTGCGGGTCGGTGCCGATCAGGCGCAGTCCCAGTTGGAAGACGCCGACGATCAGCGCACCGAAGAGCATGCCCAGGATCGAGCCGCGCCCGCCGAAGAGCGAGATGCCGCCGATCACCACCGCGGTGATGGATTCGATGTTGGCGAACTGGCCGGCGGTCGGCGAAACCGAGCCGATGCGGCCGATCAGCAGCCAGCCGCCGAGCGCGCAGATGAGGCCGGAAAGCACGTAGACCGAGATCAGCATCTTGTTGACGCGCACGCCCGAAAGTTCGGCCGCGTCGGGATCGTCGCCGATGGCATAGACATGCCGGCCCCAGGCGGTGTGGTTGAGCACATACCAGAGCACTGCCACCAGCAGCACCATGGCGACGACGCCATAGGTGAAGACGGCGTTGCCCATCCTGAAATTGTTGCCGAAGAACTGCAGGATCGGAGCCTGCGCCTCGATGTCCTGCGAGCGGATGGTCTCGTTGGCCGAATAGAGGAAGTTCGAGGCCAGCACGATCTGCCACATGCCGAGGGTCACGATGAACGGCGGCAGCTTCATGTAGGCGACCAGCGCGCCGTTGATCCAGCCGCAGAATGCTCCGACCGCGAAACCGCAAAGGATGGCGAGCGACGGCGGCAGGCCGTAGCGGAAGGTGAATTGCCCCATCACCACCGACGACAGCACCATGATTGCGCCTACCGACAGGTCGATGCCGGCGGTCAGGATGACCAGCGTCTGAGCTGCACCGATGATGCCGGTGACGGCGACCTGCTGGAGGATCAGGGTCATCGAGAAGGCCGAAAAGAACTTGCCGCCGATGATGACGCCGAAGGCTGCAAGCGACGCCACGAGAACGATCAGCGGCACCGCCGCCGGGTTCTTGTGCAGGAAATGCTGGATCTTCTCGATCGGCGATCGGGTATGGGTATCGAAGCTCGCCACCGACGTGTCGCTGCCCGAGAGCGCCTTCTCGAACTCCTGCGGCCGCCTGGCATCTGCCGAAGCGTCAGACATATCGAATTCCTCCCAATGAGGGACTTTCCATCCCTCTTGCCAGAAGGGCGACCAGGGACTGGCCGCCCTCCGTCTTCAAGAGTGTCACGCCGTAAGGCGGTCAGATCAACCCCAGCACTTGGCTAGGCCGGTCTTGACGTCGATCGATTCGACGCCCTGGGCGGGCTTGTCGGTCACCAGCGAAACGCCGGTGTCAAAGAAGTCCTTGCCCTCGGTCGGCTTGGGCTTCTCGCCGCTGTCGGCGAACTTCTTGATCGCCTCGATGCCGAGCGATGCCATAAGCAGCGGATACTGCTGCGAAGTGGCGCCGATGACGCCGGCCTCGACGTTCTTGACGCCCGGGCAGCCGCCGTCGACGGAGACGATGAGCACGTTCTTCTCCATGCCGACAGCCTTCAGCGCTTCGTAGGCGCCGGCGGCGGCCGGCTCGTTGATGGTGTGGACGACGTTGATGCCCGGGTCCTTCTGGAGAAGGTTCTCCATGGCCTTGCGGCCGCCCTCTTCGTTGCCGTTGGTGACGTCGTGGCCAACGATGCGCGCATCGTCCTCGTCGCCGATCTTGTTGGCGTCCTTCACGTCGATGCCGAAGCCCATCATGAAGCCCTGGTCGCGCAGCACGTCGACCGTCGGCTGCGACGGGGTCAGGTCGAGGAAGGCAACCTTGGCGTCCTTGGCCTTGTCGCCGAGCGTGGCCGCGGCCCACTGGCCGATCAGCTTGCCGGCCAGCAGATTGTCGGTGGCGAAGGTGGCGTCGGCCGAGTCTGCCGGCTCGAGCGGAGTGTCGAGCGCGATCACCAGGATGCCGGCGTCGCGGGCCTTCTTGACCGCGGGCACGATGCCCTTGGTGTCGGAAGCAGTGATCAGGATGCCCTTGGCGCCGTCGGCGATGCAGGATTCGATGGCCGCAACCTGGCTCTCGCTGTCGCCGTCGATCTTGCCGGCATAGCTCTTCAGGTTGACGCCGAGTTCCTTGGCCTTGGCGGTCGCACCTTCCTTCATCTTGACGAAAAACGGGTTGGTGTCGGTCTTGGTGATAAGGCACGCGCCCACTTCGTCTGCCGAAGCGGGAGCGGAAAGTGCGGCAAGGCCGGCAACCGCGGCGCCGAACACGGTCGTCTTCAGAACGGAAAATTTCATCGGGTACTCCTCCCAGATCCAAACAATGGCCCCATCGGTCGGTGGCCGGGGACGCTCGTTTACTCTTCCCAGTCGAGCATCCGGCAACGACGAAACACCAAACGTGTCGACGAGTCAATAAATAAATCACTCTTATTTATTATTGACAGGATTGCAGGCCAGCCGCATTCTGGACCAAAACGAAAGAACGAAAATGACGGGAGGAGTCCGGTGGAGGCCGGGAGCGTGAGACACGGTTCGCCGGAAGCTGAAAGCCAGCGCCTGCGGGGAACGAACCAGAGCGGCATGCGCGACCACAACGAGCGGCTGGTGCTGTCGCTGGTGCGGCAGAGCGGCGCCCTCGCCAAGTCCGACATCGCGCGCATGACCGGCCTTTCGGCCCAGACGGTTTCCGTGATCATGCGCGAGCTCGAGTACGAGGGCCTGCTGCTCAGGCAGGAACCCATCCGCGGCAAGATCGGCCAGCCGTCCATCCCCATGGCGCTGAATCCCGAGGGCGCCTTCTTCATCGGCCTCAAGATCGGCCGCCGCAGCGCCGAGCTCGTGCTCATCGACTTCCTCGGCAACACGCGCGCCATGCTGCAGAATTCCTACCGCTACCCTGCCCCGCGCGACACTGTCGACTTCGTGAAATCAGGCATCGCGCAGATGCGTGCGGGCCTGACGCGCGACCAGGACAAGCGGATCGCCGGCCTCGGCGTCGCCATGCCGTTCGAACTGTGGAACTGGGTCGACACGGCAGGCGCACCGCGCGAGGTGATGGAGGAGTGGCGCAACCGCGACATGCGCTCCGACCTGCAGGCGCTGTTCCCCTTTCCCGTCTACCTGCAGAACGACGCCACGTCGGCCTGCGGCGCCGAGCTCGTCTTCGGCGACATCGGCACCTTGCGCGACTTCGTCTATTTCTACATCGGCGCCTTCGCCGGCGGCGGAGTGGTGCTCAACGGCCGGCTCTACAGCGGACCGACCGGCAATGCCGGCGCGCTCGGCTCGATGCCGGTACCCGGCCCGGCAGGCAAGCCGACGCAGCTCATCGACGTCGCCTCGATCGCCATGCTGGAGAAAGCGCTCAACGCACGCGGTATGGATGCCGCCCATCTGTGGACGTCGCCGGAAGACTGGGGCGACCTCGGTCAGGATCTCGACGACTGGCTTTCCAAGGCGGGCGATGCCCTGGCATACGCCATCGTTGCCTCCGCCTCCGTCATCGACTTCGAGAGTGCCGTCATCGACGGCTGGATGCCCGGGAAGATCCGCGCCCGGCTCGTCGAGGCCGTCCAGGCTTCGATCGGCAAGATCGACGTCGAGGGCTTGCGCCTGCCCTCGGTGCGCGAGGGAACCGTAGGCATCCACGCACGCGCTTTGGGCGGGGCGAGCCTGCCCCTGTCGGAGCGCTTCCTCGTCGGCGCGACCGCACTTTCGCGAGGTCCATGAACGTGTTGATCGGAATTCCCCCAGTGCTCGGACCGGAGCTGCTGTTCACTCTGCGCTCCATGGGCCACGGCGACGAGATCGCCATCGTCGACGGCAATTATCCGGCGCAGGAGCATGGCCGCCGCGTGGTCCGCGCCGACGGCCTCGACCTGATCCCCATGCTCGACGCCGTGCTGCAGGTCCTGCCGGTCGACGATTTCGTGCCCCAGGCGATCTTCCGCTCGTCGGTGAAGGGCGATCCGGCCCGGTCCGATCCGGTGCACGGCGAGATCGAGGCCGTGTGCGCCCGGCGAGCGCCTGGATTCGCCGTCGTGCCGCTGCCGGGTGGGGCATTCTATGATCGCGTGAAAGCGGCCCACACCATCATTGCGACCACCGAGCCCAGGCTCTACGCCAACGTCATCATCCGCAAGGGTGTCATCTATCCAAAGGGGACGGACAAGCCATGATCCTGTGCTGCGGCGAAGCGCTGATCGACATGCTGCCGCGGCAGAGCACTCAGGGCGAACCGTCCTTCGCGCCCTATGCCGGCGGCGCGATCTTCAACTCGGCAATCGCGCTCGGCAGGCTCGGCGTGCCGACCGAATTCTTCTCCGGCCTCTCCTCCGACCTGTTCGGCCAACAGATTCGCGATGTGCTGGCGGCCAGCGACGTCGGTTCGCGCTATGCCAACCTCTCTGGCCGTCCGACGACGCTGGCCTTCGTCCGCCTCACGGACGGCCACGCGACCTATACCTTCTACGACGAGAATACCGCCGGCCGAATGCTCACCGATGCCGACCTGCCCGCGCTCGGCGACGACATCGACGCCATACTGTTCGGCGCCATCAGCCTGATCCCCGAGCCTTGCGGCGCGGCCTACGAAGCGCTGATGCGGCGCGAGTACGCCAAGCGCGTCACCATGCTCGATCCGAACATCCGCCCCGGCTTCATCCAGGACAAGAAGCATCATCTTGCGCGCATGGAGCGGATGATCGCCATGGCCGACATCGTCAAGCTGTCGGACGAGGACCTCGGCTGGTTCGGCGAGGTCGGCAGCCAGGAGGACGTGGCCGCACGCTGGCTCGGCAAGGGGCCCAGGCTCGTCATCGTCACCGCCGGCAGCAAGGGAGCGACCGCCTACAGCGCCAACCACAAGGTATCCGTGACTCCGGAAAAAGTGACGGTCGTCGACACCGTCGGCGCCGGCGACACCTTCAACGCCGGGGTGCTCGCGTCTCTGCATGAGCAAAAGGCGCTCTCCAAGCAGGCGATCTCCGAGCTATCCGAAACAGCTATCCGTGAGGCCCTCAGCCTTGGTGCGCGAGCCGCCGCGATCACCGTCTCGCGCGCCGGCGCAAACCCGCCCTGGCGACGCGAACTGGCCTGAATCGGACGCAAGAAGCCGTTATTGCCGATCACTTTATGTTTCGGTTCGCCGAGCCCGGGCAGCAGCCGGCTCGTGCAAAACCCAGCTTTTCCGCCATTTTCGGGCCGCTGGCATCGCAAGCGAAAGTAACAAGAACCCAATCCGCGCACGGGATGCCGCAGGCAGCTCTGCTTTTTCGACTTCGGCAACTCTGCTATCAGCAGCCGAACAAAATCAAAGGGTTTGGGGCAATGCAGTTCATCGATCTCGGCGCGCAGCGCGAAAGAATCCGCGACCGCCTGAAGGCGGCCATCGACAAGGTCGTCGACGACGGCCGCTACATCCTGGGGCCCGAAGTCACCGAATTCGAGAACCAGTTGGCCAAGTATGTCGGCGTCAAGCATGTCGTTGCCTGCGCCAACGGCACCGATGCGCTGCTGCTGCCGCTGCTCGCCTCCGGCATCGGCCCGGGCGATGCGGTGTTCGTGCCGAGCTTCACCTTCGCCGCCACGGCCGAAGTCGTTGCGCTCGCCAAGGCCGAGCCGGTCTTCGTCGACATCGAGCCCGACACCTACAACATCTCCATCGAAAGCCTCGAAGCCGCAATCGCCATGATCAAGGCCGAAGGCCGCCTCAAGCCCAAGGCGATCATTCCGGTCGACCTGTTCGGCATCGCCGCCGACTATGCGGCGATCGACGCCATCGCCAAGCGTGAGAACCTGCTGGTCATCGAGGACGCCGCCCAGTCCATCGGCGGCAAGCTGGACGGCAAGATGTGCGGTTCGTTCGGCCATGTCGGCGCCACCAGCTTCTATCCGGCCAAGCCGCTCGGCTGCTATGGCGACGGCGGCGCGATGTTCACCAACGACGACGCCTTCGCCGCCAAGCTCCGCTCGTTCGCCTTCCACGGCAAGGGCGAGACCCAGTACGACAACATCCATGTCGGCCTGAACTCGCGCCTCGACACGCTCCAGGCCGCGATCCTGATCGAGAAGCTCGCCATCCTCGAAGACGAGATGGAAGCGCGCGCGCGCGTCGCCCAGCGCTATGCCGACGGCCTCGGCGACGTGGTCAAGGCTTCGCGGGCTCCCGCTGCCGGTCGCTCGGCCTGGGCGCAATACGCCATCGAGACCGCCGACCGCGACGGGCTCAAGAAGCACCTGCAGGAGCAGGGAATTCCGTCGGTCATCTACTACGTGAAGCCGCTGCACAGCCAGGTCGCCTACAGCCACTATCCGCGCACGCCGGGCGGACTGCCGGTTTCGGAGGCCGTGCCTGGCACCATCCTCTGCCTGCCGATGCACCCCTATCTCAGCGAAGCCGACCAGGACCGGATCATCTCCACGATCCGCAACTATGTCGGCTCGAACTCGGCCAAGATCGCGGCCGAGTAAGCGCGGTGTAAAATCAGAACATGAAGGCCGGGTCGACGATCCGGCCGCTCGAGACGAAGTGCGGATTGGCGAAATCCGCGTCGTCCTTCTGGTTGCGCTTGCCGTAGACCAGCGGCGCGCCATCCAGCGTATGCGTGGTGCCGCCGGCGGCGCGCAGCACCGCATCTCCGGCGGCCGTGTCCCACTCCATCGTCCGGCCGAAGCGCGGATAGATGTCGGCCTCCCCCGCGGCGACAAGGCAGAATTTCAGCGACGAGCCGACCGAGACGATCTCGGCGGCCGAAACCTTCCTGATGAAGGCTTCGGTTTCCGGCGTGCGGTGCGAACGGCTGGCGACGATGGTCAGCGGCTCGCGCCCCTCGCGCACATGGATGCGACGGCGCTGCGAAACGGCCTTGCCGTCCCGTGCCTCGAAGGCCTCGGCCCTGCCCGGCCTGCCGGCAAAGAACCTGCCGGTGCAAGGCGCGTAGACCACGCCGATCTCGGGCGCGCCGTCCCTGACCAGCGCGATGTTGACGGTGAAATCGGTATGGCGCCTGACGAATTCCTTTGTGCCGTCGAGCGGATCGACCAAGAAGAAGGCCCGGCCGAGCGAGGGTGGCACCACGCCCGCGGCGATCTCTTCCTCGGCAACGCACGGCACGTCGGGAAACGCCGCGCGCAAACCCTCGAGGATCACGCGTTCGGCGGCGCGATCGGCCTGGGTGACGGGCGAGGCATCCGGCTTGTCCGTCACCGCGATGTCGGAATGGAAAACTTCCATGACGGACCGCCCGGCTTCCAGCGCCAGGCGCTCGAACAGTTCGAGGATGGCCTCGTCAGATGCCGCCGCCGTCGTCGTATTGATGCTCTGCGATGTCACGCTCATTCAGCCAGTTCTCGACAATTTCGACCATCTCCTCAGGCGTCTTGCCGAGAGTCTGCAGATGAATCTCAGGATTCTCCGGCGTTTCATAGGGTGAATCGACGCCGGTGAAATTCTTGATCGCGCCGGAGAGCGCGCGTGCATAGAGGCCCTTCGGATCGCGCCGCGCGCATTCCTCGAACGGCGTGTCGATGAACACTTCGACGAACTCGCCCTGCCCCATCAGCTCGCGCGCCATGCGCCGCTCGGCCCGGAACGGCGAGATGAAGGAAACGATGACGACGAGCCCGGCATCGGCCATCAGCTTGGCCACTTCGGCGACGCGCCGGATGTTCTCGACCCTGTCCTCGTCGGTGAAGCCGAGGTCTCGGTTGAGGCCGTGGCGGACGTTGTCGCCGTCGAGGATGTAGGTGTGCCGGCCGGCCGCATGCAGCTTCTTTTCGAGCAGGTTCGCGACCGTCGACTTGCCCGATCCCGAAAGGCCGGTGAACCACAGCACGGCGGGACGCTGGTTCTTGAGCTCGGCGCGCGCCTTGCGGGTGACGTCAAGCGACTGCCAGTGGATGTTCTCGGCGCGGCGCAGCGGATGCAGGATCATGCCGGCGCCGACCGTCGCATTGCTGATGCGGTCGATGAGGATGAATGCGCCCGTCGTGCGGTTGTCGGCGAAGCCGTCGAACGCCACCGGCGACTGGCTGGAAATGTTGCAGACCCCGACCTCGTTCATCTCCAGCGACTTCGCCGCCTCGTGGGCGAAGTCGTTGACGTTGATCCTGTATTTGAGATCGGTGACGGTGGCGCTCGCCTGGTCCGTCTCGGTGCGTAGTATGTATGACCGGCCGGGAAGCAGCGCCTTCTCGTCGAACCAGACGACGTTGGCGGCGAACTGGTCGGCGACATGCGGCCGGGCATCGGGCGTCACCAGCACGTTGCCGCGCGACACCTCGACCTCGTCGTCGAGCACGAGCGTGATCGCCTGCCCCGCGACGGCCGTCTGCAGGTCGCCACCATGGGCGACGATGCGCTTGACCCTGGCGGCCTTGCCGGACTTCGCCACCACGACTTCGTCGCCCTGCGAGATCGCGCCCGAGGCGACGGTTCCGGCAAAGCCGCGGAAATCGAGATTGGGCCTGTTGACGTATTGCACCGGGAAGCGGAAGGGCTTCGCGGCCGCCTCCTCCTCCACGACCACCGTTTCGAGATGGTCGATCAGCGTCGGGCCGGCATACCAGGCCATCTTGTCGGAACGACGGGTGACGTTGTCGCCGTAGCGCGCCGACATCGGGACCGGCACGATGGAGTTGAAGCCGAGGCTTTCGGCGAAGGCCAGGTAGTCGGCGGAGATGCGCTCGAACACGGCCCGGTCGAAACCGACGAGGTCGATCTTGTTGATCGCGACCACGATGTTCCTGATGCCGAGCAGCGAGGCGATGATCGAGTGCCGGCGCGTCTGGCGCAGTACGCCCTGGCGTGCGTCGACCAGCACGATGGCGAGGTCGGCGGTCGAGGCGCCGGTCGCCATGTTGCGCGTGTACTGCTCGTGACCCGGCGTGTCGGCGACGATGAACTTGCGCTTCGGCGTGGCGAAGAAGCGGTAGGCGACGTCGATGGTGATGCCCTGCTCGCGCTCGGCCTCGAGCCCATCGACCAGGAGCGCGAAATCGACGTCCTCGCCGGTCGTGCCGTGCTTGCGCGAATCGCGCTCGAGCGCCGCGAGCTGGTCCTCGAAAATCTGCTTGGTATCGGAAAGCAGCCGGCCGATCAGCGTCGACTTTCCATCATCGACCGAGCCGCAGGTCAGGAAGCGCAGCAGCGACTTCTGCTCCTGGGCGGCGAGGTAGTCGCGGACGCTTTCCACGGTCTCGATCTTGGTGGCGACGGCCTGGCGCATCAGAAGTACCCCTCGCGCTTCTTCTTTTCCATCGAACCGGCTTCGTCGCGGTCGATGAGGCGTCCCTGCCGTTCGGACGTGCGGGCCGTCAGCATCTCGCCGACGATCGCCTCGAGACTGTCGGCGTCGGATTCGATGGCACCCGTCAGCGGGTAGCAGCCGAGCGTGCGGAAGCGCACCAGCCGGTTCTCCACCACCTCGCCGGGGCGCAGCCTCATGCGGTCGTCGTCGCGCAGGATCAGCATGCCGTCGCGCTCGACCACCGGCCGGTGCTTGGCGAAATAGAGCGGCACGATCGGGATGTTCTCCTGCAGGATGTACTGCCAGATATCGAGCTCGGTCCAATTCGACAGCGGGAACACGCGGATCGACTCGCCGGCCGCAACCCGCGTGTTGTAGATCTTCCACATCTCCGGCCGCTGGTTCTTGGGGTCCCAGGCATGCTGGGCGTTGCGGAACGAGAAGATGCGCTCCTTGGCGCGCGACTTCTCCTCGTCACGGCGCGCCCCGCCGAAGGCCGCGTCGAAGCCATACTTGTCGAGCGCCTGGCGCAGCCCGACCGTCTTCATCACATGGGTGTGGGTATTCGACCCGTGGTCGAACGGATTGATGTTGTCGCGGATGCCGTCCGGATTGACGTGCACCAGAAGGTCGAAGCCGAGTTCGCGCGCCATCTGGTCGCGAAACGCGATCATCTCGCGGAACTTCCAGGTCGTGTCGACGTGGAGGAACGGGAACGGCGGCTTGGCGGGATAGAAGGCCTTCATCGCCAGATGCAGCAGGACCGAGGAATCTTTCCCAACGGAATAGAGCATCACCGGCTTCGAGAATGTCGCCGCGACCTCGCGGAAGATGTGGATTGCCTCGGCTTCGAGACGATCCAGGTGCGTCAGTCTGGCAAGCATTAGGGGGCCTTCGGTGCGTGTCGGTGGACGCGCGCCTGTGACCAACACGTCCTTTCGCGCGCAGTTTCTCATAATTCAGCATCGTCTCAAGCAGCCAACGACCAAAAAGCACCGGACCGCCGGTCAGATTTTGCCCCTTGCCCACCGGAGTCGGAATGCGATTTCACGCGCACCCGCCGCAAGTCGTCTCGCCGGTGCCAACATACCGGCAAAAGTGGAAAGAATTTGGCGTTTTTCCACCCCCTTCGGCCCGGCCGTATCATTGCCGGCCTCAACCGAAGGAGACGGCCTTGGAACAAACGACAAATCTGAAGATGCCCTTCATCATGCCATCGCAGGCACAGAAGCACGTCACCCACAACGAGGCGCTGCTGGCACTCGACGCGCTGGTGCAGCTCGGCATCCTCGACCGACACCTGGGCACGCCGCCGGCCACCCCCGCCGAAGGCGACCGCTACATCGTCGCTGCGGCCGCCACCGGCGCCTGGGCGGGCAAATCTGGCCAGGTCGCCGCCTGGCAGGACGGCGCCTGGAGCTTCCACCTGCCCGTGAAAGGCTGGCTCGCCTGGCTCGCCGACGAACAGCGCATCCTTGCCCATGACGGCGGCAGCTGGGTCGATACGGCCGCGCTGGGGGTCAACCCGGTGGGGCTGGTCGGCGTCAATACCACCGCCGACAACACCAACCGGCTCGCGGTCAGAAGCCCGGCTGTGCTGTTCGACAACCAGGGTGCCGGCCACCAGGTCAAGGTCAACAAGGCCGCCGCAGGGGACAATGCCTCGCTGCTGTTCCAGACCGGCTATTCCGGCCGTGCCGAGTTCGGCCTCGCCGGCGACGACGACTGGCACGTCAAGGTGTCGTCCGACGGCGGTGCCTGGACCGAGGCGCTCAAGGTGAGCCGCATGGATGGGCGCGTGCTGCTGCCGGCGGGCCTGGCCCTGAGCGACCAGAACCAGGTCGTCGCCAGGCGCCACGTCCGCGAACTTCTGACGGCCGACAGAACCTACTTTGTCCGGACCGACGGTGCGGACGCCAACAGCGGCCTCGCGAATTCCGCCGCCGGCGCCTTCAAGACCATCCAAAAGGCGCTCGGCACGGTGGCCGGCCTCGACATGGCCGGCTTTACCGTCACCGTCCAGATCGCCGACGGCACCTACTCGGCCGCCGTCCGCGTCCCGCCCGCCGTCGGACAGGCCGGCGCGTCGGCACTGGTGATCGCCGGCAATGGCGGCAACCCGGGCAATGTCGTCATTGCCGCCGACGGCACCAGTGCCGTCAGCGTCGCAGCGGGCGGGCGCTGCCTCGTCCGTGATCTCGAAGTCCGTGTCACGGGTGCCGGTTTCGGCCTCAATGCCGACGGCGGGTCGCTGGAGTTCACCAATGTGAGCTTCGGGGGCTGCGCCGATGGACATGTCTCCAGCGGCAACCACGGCACGGTGCGCGCCGTCGGCGACTACGCCGTCACCGGTGCCGCCCCCGTCCACTGGTCGGCACGTGCGGGCGGCATCATCGACGCGGCACTGCGCACGGTGGCGCTGTCGACGACGCCCGCTTTCGCCACCGCCTTCGCGTCGTGCGACAGTGGCGACATTTCGTGCGGCGGCATGAGCTTCACCGGAGCCGCCACCGGCCCGCGCTACGCGGTTGCCCGGAACGGGGTCATCGATACCGGCTCGGGCGGAGCCAACTACCTGCCGGGCGACACTGCCGGCAGTTCGGCGAGCGGAGGCCAGTATGTCTGAAGGATCCCCCTACTGGACGCGGTGGTAGCGGCCGTACCAGTCGACGAAGCGGACCAGCCCCTCCTCGATCGGCGTGTGCGGAAGCTCGCCGATCAATGCCTCGAGGTCGCTGACGTCGGCCCAGGTGCTGAGCACGTCGCCCGGCTGCAGCGGCATGAAGTTCTTGACCGCTTCGCGGCCGGTCGCCCGCTCGAGGATGCGGACCATCTCCATGAGATGCTCCTTGCGGCGGTTGCCGATGTTCATCACCCGGTGCGGCGCCCAGCTTCCCGAGGCGCCGCCTGCGGCGATGTCGTAGCCGGGGTCGGCCACCGGGGGATGGTCGATCAGCCGGACGATGCCTTCGACGATGTCGTCGACATAGGTGAAGTCCCGGTACATGTCGCCGTCGTTGTAGATGTCGATCCCCTCGCCGGCGAAGATCGCCTTGGTGAACTTGTAGTAGGCCATGTCCGGCCGCCCCCACGGACCGTAGACGGTGAAGAAGCGAAGGCCGGTCGCGGGCACACCGAACAGATGGCTGTAGGTATGCGCCATCAGTTCGTTGGCCTTCTTGGTCGCGGCATAGAGGCTGACGGGATGGTCGACGCCGTCGCGCGGCGAGTAGGGCTGCTTCTTGTTGCCGCCATAGACCGAGCTCGACGAGGCATAGATGAGATGCTTCGGCAGCGACGAGCGGCAGTTCTCCAGGATGTTGAGGAAGCCGGTGATATTGGCGTCGACATAGGCCTGCGGATGGTCGAGCGAATAGCGCACGCCGGCCTGTGCCGCGAGGTTGATGACGATCTCGGGCTTGGCCGCGAAGGCCGCCTTGACCGCCGCGGCGTCGGCCAGATCGGCCCGGACGAAGCGGAAGTCGCCATATTCGGCAAGCATGTCCAGCCGCGCCCGCTTGAGCGAGGTGTCGTAGTAATCGGTCACGCTGTCGAAGCCCACGACCTCATATCCGTCGGCCAGCAGCCGGCGGGCGAGGTGAAAACCGATGAAACCGGCGGTTCCGGTGACGAGAACGGTCATGGGTACGCTCCAGCGTGACCTCGAAATGCAAGACGCCCCGGCTTTTTAGTGCCGGGGCGCCTGCAAAACCAGTGGGTTGAGGCCGATCAGCCCTTCTTGGGCACGAGCGCCCAGATTGCCGGTACGGCTGCGGCGGCGAGCGCGACCTTGATGAGATCGGGAACGATGAACGGCACCACGCCGAACTGCCAGGCCTTGTCGGCGCCGATCAGCAGCGACAGCCACGAGAAGCCCATGGCCATCATGACCACCTCGGCGACCAGCATGGCGCCCAGCATCTTGACCAGACTGCGGCCCCAGCCACGGTCGACGGCCCAGCCGACGATCGCCACCATGGCGACGAAGCCGGCGAGATAACCGCCGGTAGAGCCGAGCATGTAGGCGATGCCGATGCCCTTCTCAGGCGTGCTCTGGAATACCGGGTAGCCCATGGCGCCCTGCGCCATGTAAAGCACCACCGTCGCGAGACCCAGGCGCAGTCCGAAGGCGGCGCCGATGCCGAGTACGGCCAGCGTCTGCAGCGACATGTCGACCGGGCCGAGCACGACCTTGGTCTTGGCCGAGGCGACCAGCAGCAACGAACCGGCGACCGCCAGCAAAACCTGGGTGGCCAGGCGCATGGCGCCCTTGGCAGGAAGCGCGCCGGAAACGAGCGCGGTGGATGTGCTGGATGCGGCGGCCATGTGGAATCCCCTTGCGTTGCACGCGCCATGGCGTGCCGAACATGGTTTTCCCTATATTGCCTTCCATGCTAAGCGGCAAACGAATTTGCCGCCCCGCACAGCAACGCACAAGCATCGGCACGCCATGTCCCTCGATTTCGATTCCCGCTTCGAGCCCGCCTATGGCAACGCCGTGCCAATCTCCAAGGGCGTGCTCCGGCTGACCGTCAACAACCCGAGCCCGTTCACCTTTCACGGCACCAACAGCTACGTCGTCGGCTCCGATACGCTTGCGGTGATCGATCCGGGACCTGAAGACGAGGCCCATCTGGAGGCGCTGATCCGGACCATAGCCGGACGCCCGGTGAGCCACATCTTCGTCAGCCACACCCATCGCGACCACTCGCCGCTGGCGGCCAGGCTGAAGGCGCTGACCGGCGCCAGGACGGTGGCCGAAGGGCCGCATCGACCTGCCCGGCCGCTGCACCTGGGCGAGGTCCCGGCACTGGATGCCAGCAGCGACACGGACTTCGTTCCCGACCTCGTCGTCGCCGACGGCCAGGTAGTCGAGGGCGAGGGCTGGCGCATCGGGACCGTGCTCACGCCCGGGCATGCGGCCAATCACGCCGCCTTCTCGCTCGAAGGCACCGGCATCCTGTTCTCCGCCGACCACGTCATGGCGTGGTCCACCTCGATCGTCGCGCCGCCCGATGGCGCCATGTCGGACTACATGGCCTCGCTCGACCGCCTGATCGAGCGCGACGACCGCATCTACCTGCCGGGACATGGCGGTCCCGTGACGTCACCGAAACGATTCGTTCGCGGGCTGAAGGCGCACCGCAAGATGCGCGAGCGGGCGATCCTCGAACGCCTCAGGGCCGGCGACCGCTCGATCGCGGAAATCGTCCGCGCGATCTACCGCGACACCGACCCCCGCCTGCATGGCGCCGCGGGGCTGTCGGTGTTCGCCCATCTGGAAGATCTGGTGGGCCGCGGCGAGGTCGTCTGCGCCGGAGTTCCCGCGCTCGACGGAACTTACGCGCCCGCGAGCTAGAGCAACTCCAGGAAAGGCGCGAAGCGGTTTTCCGTCTGGAAAAGCGGAAACGCTCTGGCGACGCTATTCCTGCTTCGTGGAGGTCGCGGTGCCTGCCTGGGTGGCGATCTCCTGGTCCAGCTCGGTCAGGAAGCCGACGATGAGTTCGGCGTTCACGGACAGGTCATGCCGCCCGTAGCGCGAGGCCGAGCGCATGTCGACGAACACCGAATTGCCGTCGTCCACGACGCGAATGCCCACGTCGGACGGCAAGGCGAGGATCATCGTGCGGGCCACGGCCTCGATGTCGACCTCGCCGCTGGCCTGCTCCGGCGCCGGCGGCGGCACGATAACTTCCCAGTCGCGGCGAGAAAGTACCGCCGTCACGCTCTCCAGCACGCGGTCGAGTGAAAGGTCGTAGCGCCGGCCGGCGACCAGCGGGTAGGCCTCGGCCTGCAGGCTGCGTTCGCCGGGCGATGTCGGCTCGAGCCCATTCATGCCTGGCGTTCGCATCAACGCCGCGACGTTGATGTCCGGCGGGTTCTCGAGATCGGTCGAGATGTCGCGAAGCATGGGCAGGGTGGCGACCTGGTAGGCCGTATAGGCGAAGGGGGAAAGCACCAGCAGCGCCACGAGCGCGCCAAAGGTCAGGTCATGCCCGCCCTCGTCGCCGAACTTCCAGAGCCGGGAGAATGCGAATCCCGAAAGCAGCAGCGCAAGTGCCGCCAGCAACGCGACGATGCCCATCACCCAGAAGAAGGCAGGCGTTTCGACCAGGCCGCGGCGATGACCTAGAACAGCCGTGACCAGCAAGACCATGGCGAAGGACGCCATGCCTCGGGAAAGACCTGCCGCGCGCGTCGTCCGCGGCTCAAGATACCTCGTGTGAAACTCGACCATCGAACCCCGTCACCTGCTGCGGATGGCAGCACGCCGCCCCAAACGGCATAGATCGCTGCCGCGACAGATTAAAGGGAATTGTTCGGCCATTGAAGTGGAAAGGGACGCCCCGTCCGCTTCATCCTCAGGCAGAAGGATCCGTCGGAAGGCGATAGTCCTTGAGCCGCTCGCGCAACACCGACTTCTGGATCTTGCCGGTGGCGGTGTGCGGGATCTCGTCGACGAAGACGACGTCGTCGGGCACCCACCATTTGGCCACCTTGCCGTCGAAGAGCGCCAACAGGTCGGCCTTGTCGGGGTTCCTGCCCTGCTTGGGCACGACGACCAGCAAGGGACGCTCGTCCCAGCGCGAGTGCTTCACGCCGATCGCTGCCGCCTCCTGGACGTCGGGATGTCCGACGGCCAGGTTTTCCAGCTCGATGCTCGAAATCCACTCGCCGCCCGACTTGATGACATCCTTGGAACGGTCGGTGATCTGCATGTAGCCGTGCTCGTCGACATGGGCGACGTCGCCCGTGTCGAACCAGCCGTCGGCGTCGAACTGCTCGGCGCTCGCGCCGCCGTAATAGGACGCCGACACGGCCGGGCCGCGCACCTTCAGCCGCCCGAAGGTCCTGCCGTCCCACGGCAGTTCTTTGTTGTCGTCGTCCGTGACCTTCATCTCGACGCCGAACGGCGTGTACCCCTGCTTCTGCTGGAGATTGAGCCGTTCGGTTCCTTCGAGGTCCTGATATTCGGGCTTGATCGTGCAAAGTGTCCCGAGCGGCGACATTTCCGTCATGCCCCAGGCGTGGACGACCTCCACGCCATAGTTGCGTTCGAATTTTTCGGTCACGGTGCGCGGGCAAGCCGAGCCTCCGATCACCACCCGGTTGAGGTGGGGCAACTTCTTGCCGGTTTCCTCGAGATGCTGCAGCAGCATGAGCCACACGGTAGGCACCGCCGCGGTGAAGGTGACGCGCTCGGTGTCGAGCAGTTCGTAGATCGAGGCCCCGTCCATCTTGCCGCCCGGCATGACCAGCTTGGCGCCCACCATCGGCGCGCTCTGGGCAAGACCCCAGGCATTGGCGTGGAACATCGGCACCACCGGCAGGACGACGTCGCGGACGGAAACGCCCATGGCGTCCGGCATGACGGCGATCATCGCGTGCAGCACGTTCGAGCGATGGCTGTAGACGACGCCCTTCGGGTCGCCGGTCGTGCCCGACGTGTAGCACATGCCGGCCGCGGCATGCTCGTCGAGCTGCTTCCAGGCGTAGTCCCCGTCGGCCTCGGCCAGCCAGTCTTCATAGGCCAGGACGTTGGCCAGGCCGCTCGGCGGGAGATGCGCCGAATCGGTCAGGACGATGACCTGCCGGAGCGACGGCACCTGCGGCGCGATCTTCTCGACCAGCGGCAGGAAGGTCAGGTCGACGAACAACGCCTGGTCCTCAGCGTGGTTCATGATCCACGCCAGTTGCTCGGGGAAAAGCCGCGGGTTGAGCGTGTGGTAGACGCCGCCCATGCCCATGATGCCGTACCACGCCTCCATGTGGCGCGCGCTGTTCCAGGCGAGTGTGGCGATGCGGTCGCCGTCCTTGAAGCCGTCCCGCTCGAGGCGCTGGGCCACCTGGAGGGATCGCGCCCGCAGTTCGGCATAGTTGGTGCGGACGATCGGCCCCTCGACCGAGCGCGACACGATCTCCCTATGCGGGTGCTGCAGTGCTGCGTGATCCAAGATCTTGTGGCACAGCAGCGGCCACTCCTGCATCAGACCGAGCATTCGGATCCTCCCAAATCCTTTTGCCGCATCTTTGGTCTCAATCCGGGGATTGTCCAGCCCGGCCAGGGTCCGGCCGCAAACCTCGTGCGGCCATATTGCGGCCACGGTCCCGGTTAACCTTTATTACCGGCTGGCGTGGTGGGTAGACTAATGTGAGGGATCACATGGATACGCAGCCCCGCGCGGAGGACGAGCAGTCCCCGCAGCACGAGATGCTCTCGGAGGAGCAGACGGCTCCGGAAGAGTCGCAGGCCATCGAACAGGACCTGGCTGCCGCCGAGGCGAAACTCGATACCGCCGAGGATGGCGCAGTTGCGCTCCCGGAGGAGGTCGGCGACGTCGCTGTCTCGGGCCCCGGCGCGAGCGAAGGCGAGCTTGAGGCCACCGCCACGGAAGACGAAGAGCCGATCGCCGTATCGACGGCCGACGAGGATACCGCCGACACCGACGAGGTTCCCATCATGGAACTCGACGAACCGCTCTTGGAAGCTTCAGTTCAGCCGGAACTGTCGCCGTCCGAAATCACCGCCATCGAGCAGCCCGTCGAGACTGCGGTACTTGAACAGGAAGCCGCAGTTCCGGCTGATGCGCCTCCGGCCATCGCCGAAGGCATCTCCGAGACGGAGTTTGCCCAGATGGTCGACGATGCGCTCGAAACGGTGGGCGGCATCCTGCTGTTCAAGATGCGCGTCGACGAGGACGGCGAGGAAAAGCACGTCGCCGCAGCCTCCATCGGCGACGGCGCGCGGCGGCAATACCTGCTGCTCTCGCTCCCCGTCGCGGGCGGCAAGCTCAAGGTCGAATCGGCCGCGCGCAGCAACAGCCACGTGGCGAAGCTGGCCGAAGCCTATGTCGGTGTCGTCGAGGCTTTCTGCGCCGCGGCTTGAGAGACGCGTCGGGCCGTTCGAGTCCACGGAACCGCCTTGGCAGGATCGTGATACCCTACGCCAGCTGTTTGCGTAGGGTATCGATTCGATATACCCTACGCGAAATCTTGACGTAGGGTATATCGATGCGCCTGCCTCTCTCGGCCCATACCGCTTATCAGGATCTTCTCGAGGCGCACCGCATGCGCAACGTCAGCGAAATCGCCGGCGCGCCCTTTCTCAAGCAGCTGCCGCAAGGCAAGTACTGGTATGCTCGCCAGAAGATCGGCGACAAGCCGGTCGATCGTTACATCGGCCCCGACAGCGAGGACCTTCGCCAGCGCATCGCGCGCATGCAGGAGGCTGTCGAATATGAGAAGCAGTTCGAACGAAACTGCGCGATCCTTGTGGCACAGCTGCGAGCCGCGGGATTGGCCACGGTGGATCGCCAGACCGGCAGCATCCTGAACGCGATGGCAAGGGTGGGCGTGTTCCGGTTGGGAGGAACCCTGGTCGGCACGCACGCATTCCGGCTCTACGGGGCGGAACTCGGGTTCACCTTCGCAGGCTCGCTTGCCGTCACGCACGACGTCGACATCGCCGCCTTCGAGAACCTGAAGCTGGCGATCGACGATCGGGTCGATCCATCACTGGCCGAAACCTTCAAGAGCCTGTCCCTTGAACCGGCCCCCGGCCTCGACCCAAGGGGAAGGTCGACGCGATGGCGCCTCAAAGGCGGTGGTGCGACGGTCGATTTCCTGGCTCCGCGGATGCAAAGCAAGGATGAGATCGTCCGCCTCGAACCGCTCGACGTCTATGCGCAGACCCTGCCGTTCCTGAACTTCCTGATCGCGGATCCGATACCGGCCGTGGCGCTCTACAGAAGCGGCGTCCTGGTGCAGATACCGAGGCCCGAGCGCTACGCCATCCACAAGCTGATCGTCGCGCAGCGACGATCAGGGCCGGGTCTGGCAAAGATCCCGAAGGATCTCGCACAAGCCGAAGCATTGATCCGGATACTGCTCGAAGACCGGCCCCAGGAACTGGCCATTGCCTACGAAACCGCGCTGGATGGCGGGCCAAAGTGGCGCGAGGCAATCAGCGCCTCGCTGAAGCAGAGGCCAGCAATCGACGGGCTGGTCAGCGAACTCGCCTGAGACCGACAGTTATACCCAAAACGCATTTTGGGTATAACCAAGTAAGATCAGACGCTTGCAGCGTTACTGCCGCGCCTTCACCGCGGCCTGCGCGGCTGCAAGCCGTGCAATCGGAACGCGGAAGGGCGAGCACGAAACGTAATCCAGCCCGACGCTCTCGCAGAAGCGGATGGAGGCAGGGTCGCCGCCATGTTCGCCGCAGATGCCGAGCTTGATCTCGGGCCGCGTCGCCCTGCCCTTCTCGGCCGCGATCTTCACCAGTTCGCCGACGCCGTCGACGTCGAGCGACACGAACGGGTCCTGCTCGATGATGCCCTTCTGGCGATAGGTCTCGAGGAACGACGCCGCGTCGTCGCGCGAGATGCCGAAGGTGGTCTGCGTCAAGTCGTTGGTGCCGAAGGAGAAGAACTCGGCCGCCTCGGCGATCACATGCGCACGGATCGCCGCGCGCGGCAGCTCGATCATCGTGCCGGTCAGGTAGTCGATCTTCGTGTCGCTCTCCTGCATCACGCTCTGGGCGACCTGGTCGATGCGCGCCTTGACGTAGTCGAGCTCCTTCATCAGGCCGACCAGCGGCACCATGATTTCGGGCACCACCGGGCTGCCGGTCTTCTTGCCGGCCTCGACGGCGGCCTCGAAGATGGCGCGCGCCTGCATCTCGGCGATCTCGGGATAGGAGACGGCGAGGCGGCAGCCGCGATGGCCGAGCATCGGGTTGAACTCGTGCAGGGTCTCGGTGCGCTGGCGCAGCTTGTCGGCCGGCACGTTCATCGCCTCGGCGACCTCTGCGATCTCTTCCTCGGTCTTCGGCAGGAATTCATGCAGCGGCGGGTCGAGCAGTCGGATCGTCACCGGCAGCCCGGCCATGATCTCGAACAGCTCGAGGAAGTCCGAACGCTGCATCGGCAACAGCTTGTCGAGCGCCTTGCGGCGGTCCTTCTCGGTGTCGGCAAGGATCATCTCGCGCATGGCAACGATGCGGTCGCCGTCGAAGAACATGTGCTCGGTGCGGCACA
Organism: Aminobacter sp. BE322; assembly: GCF_050433525.1. Classification (NCBI taxonomy): domain Bacteria; kingdom Pseudomonadati; phylum Pseudomonadota; class Alphaproteobacteria; order Hyphomicrobiales; family Phyllobacteriaceae; genus Aminobacter; species Aminobacter sp. BE322. Next base: position 142,303 of record NZ_JBNPXB010000010.1, read on the forward strand.
GCCCGATGCCCTCGGCACCAAACGAGCGCGCCATGCGCGCATCGGCCGGCGTCTCGGCATTGGTGCGCACCTTCATGCGCCGCGCCGCATCGGCCCATTCCATGATGGCGGCGAAATCGCCCGACAATTCCGGCTGCAGCATCGGCACGGCACCCTTCAGCACCTGGCCGTTGGCACCGTCGATGGTGATGATGTCGCCTTTGCGTAAGGTCTTGCCCATCACCGTCAGCGTGCCCGTGCGATAGTCGACACGCAGCGAACCGGCACCGGAAACACAGGGCTTGCCCATGCCGCGGGCGACCACCGCCGCGTGGCTGGTCATGCCGCCGCGCGTCGTCAGGATGCCTTCCGAGGCATGCATGCCGTGGATGTCCTCGGGGCTGGTCTCGATGCGGACGAGGATGACCTTGCGGCCGGCCGACTTCATCTCCTCAGCTTCGTCGGACGAGAACACGATCTCCCCGGTGGCCGCTCCCGGCGACGCCGGCAGGCCGACCGCGATCACCTCGCGCTGGGCCTTCGGGTCGATGGTCGGGTGCAGCAGCTGGTCGAGCGAGCCCGGATCGATGCGGCCGATCGCCTCTTCCTTTGAGATCAGCCCCTCGGCCGCCATCTCGACGGCGATCCTGAGCGCCGCCCTGGCGGTGCGCTTGCCCGATCGCGTCTGCAGCATCCAGAGCTTGCCGCGCTCGATGGTGAACTCGAGGTCCTGCATGTCGCGGTAGTGCTTTTCGAGGCGATCGGAGATCGACACGAAGGCGGCGAAAGCCTCCGGCATCAGCTTCTGCAGCGAGGGCTTGTCGGAGCCGGCGGCGATGCGCGCGGCCTCGGTGATGTTCTGCGGCGTGCGGATGCCGGCAACGACGTCCTCGCCCTGCGCGTTCACCAGGAACTCGCCGTAGAGCATCTTCTCGCCCGTCGAGGGGTTGCGCGTGAAGGCGACGCCGGTCGCCGAGGTGTCGCCCATGTTGCCGAACACCATGGCCTGGACGTTGACCGCCGTGCCCCAGCTTTCGGGGATGTCGTGCAGGCGGCGGTAGGTGATGGCGCGGTGGTTCATCCAGCTCGAGAACACCGCGCCGATCGCGCCCCACAGCTGCTCATGCGGATCCTGAGGGAAGGAGCGGCCGAGTTCCTCCTCCACCTTGGCCTTGTAGAGGCCGATCACATGCTGCCACTCGGTGGCCGAAAAATCGGTGTCCAGCTCGTGGCCGAGCCGCGCCTTCTCGTCTTCCAGGATCTCCTCGAACACCTCGTGGTCGAGGCCCAGCACCACGTCGGAATACATGGTGATGAAGCGGCGGTAGCTGTCATAGGCAAAGCGCGCGTCGCCTGCGTCCCTGGCCAGCGCCTCGACGGTGACGTCGTTGAGGCCGAGATTGAGGACGGTGTCCATCATGCCGGGCATCGACGCGCGGGCGCCCGAGCGCACCGAAACGAGCAGGAGCCTTTCCGGATCGCCGAAGCTGCGGCCGGTCAGCGCGCCGACATGATCGAGCGCGGCACGGACATCCGCCTCCAGTGTCTCTGGATAATTGCGGCCGTTGGCGTAATACCAGTTGCAGGCCTCGGTGGTGATGGTGAAACCGGGCGGCACCGGCAGGCCGAGACTGCACATCTCGGCGAGATTCGCCCCCTTGCCGCCGAGCAGGTTGCGATCGCCCGCACGCCCTTCCGCCGCACCGTCGCCAAACCTGTAGACCCACTTGGTCATGCCCTCTCCTCGCCGACTGAGTGTGCAGCGCACGGTGGCTGCCATACGCTTCACGGGGAGCGATAGGATGCTGCGTTGCGAAAGGCAAGGCGCAGTTCCGACACGCGGCGTTCTACAATCGATTAATGGCCGCGGCAGCCGCGGTGCTTGCGGCGGCGCCCCGGCTCCTATAGAACATTTCAAGAACACATTGGGGAGATCGCTATGAGGAAAACGGGTAAGCTCGACTACATCGAGATGTCGGCAACCGGCGGCACGATCGATCACGTCAAGGCATTCTACAGCTCGGCGTTCGGCTGGAGCTTCACCGATTACGGCCCCGACTATTCGGCCTTCGACGAGGGGCTCGAGGGCGGCTTCCAGGCGGAGGTTCAGGCCAAGCCGTTGCCCATCCTCTATTCCGAGGCGCTGGAGGAGACCCTGCGCGCCGTCGAGGAAGCGGGCGGCACCATCGTCAAGCCGATCTTCTCGTTCCCCGGCGGCAGGCGGTTCCACTTCACCGATCCGGCCGGCAACGAACTGGCCGTCTGGGGCGAATGATCCGGCCAGCCGGCTTGGGATAAGCGGCAAAAGGCGCGTTGTGCTTTTGCCGCGCACTGCCTATAAGGCGGCGGTCGATTGACTCGCACGCGGCGCTGTTCTTGTCCCGCCTGCGGCTTGTTGATGGGGCGTCGCCAAGCGGTAAGGCATCGGTTTTTGGTACCGACATTCCCAGGTTCGAATCCTGGCGCCCCAGCCATCCTTCAAGAAGTTTCTGAAGTCGTTCGCAGAACGGATTTCCGTGACCTGCCGCGTCGCCTCGATCAATGCCAGGACAATTGCGAAGCGGTTTTCCGTCCGGAATTGCGTCAAACCAAGGAGCGTTTTCGCGATTCGAAGAAAAGCGGAACGCTCTAAGCGCGGGATTCGGCGAACGTCACCAGCCGCCGGCGCTTCTCGTCCCACAGCGCCAGATTGATGCAGGCCACGCTCTTCCAGAAGGTCAGCTTCACGTTCTGGCTGGCCTCGCGAAGTTCCGCGCTGCCGTCGAAGCAGGCCTGCAGCCGGTAGAACGGAACCCGGCTGCACAGGTGATGGATGTGGTGCAGTCCGATCGACCCGGTGATCCACTGGGCCACGGCGGGCAAGGCATACCAGGAACTCCCGCCGAAAGCCGCGACATGCAGGTCCCACGCCTCGCCCGCGTCCCAGCGCGTCTCCTCGAACTGGTGCTGGACATAGAACAGCCAGCCGCCGACCCAGGCGCCCATCACGACGACGGGCAGGATCGCCAGCATCACAGCCCAGCCGGCCAGGAAGACGAGCCCGCCATAGACGACCAGCAGCGCCAGGTTGAGGCCGCCGGCGCTCCGCCAGGCCTCGACCCGTGGTATCGCGTCGTTGTAGGGCAATCGGTGCATGACCAGGAAATACACGGGCACGCCGATCACGATCAGCGCCACCGGATTGCGATAGATGCGGTACATCAGCCGCTGGCCGGTGGTCATCGCCTCGTATTCGGCGACCGTCCGCGTATCGATGTCGCCGATGCCGCGCTTGTCGAGATTGCCCGACGAGCCATGGTGCACGGCGTGCGCCTTTTGCCAGAGCGTGTAGGGCGTGAAGGTGAACACGCTCAGCACGCGCCCGATCAGGCGGTTTGCCGGCCGCGAACTGGTGAAGGAGCCATGGCCACAATCGTGCTGGATCGCAAACAGCCTTACCAGAAACGCCGCGCAGACCGGCGCCAGCAGCCCGACGACACCCCAGCGCCAGTTGCCGAGCAGCGGATCGGCATAGGCGGCCAGCCAGACCAGCACTGCCAGCATCGCCAGGAACGGTATCAGCGTCACCGCCAGTTCGAAGGCGGCACGCCGGTCGTCGGGATCGCGGAAACGGTTGCAATGCGAAGCAAGCCGGCGAACGAGCGCCTTTTCGGCCGCGGGATCGACGATCGGGGCCAATCCGGCTGTCAGAATTCGGCCGTCCGCGTCGGACGGCATCAACTGTGTCATTCAGTCCCCGAAATCTCGCTGCCAACCTGTTTCTAGCGCGCCATTGCCCATAATGCGCCGCAAGCGCCGTGACTAGTGGACCTGCCGTGGCAAATTGGCTCTGCTGCCTCGATATTGCAAAAGTGAGGCGGGGCCAGCCACGCGCAATGAACGCTTAACCAAGGCTCCGGCCAGCGACGGCAACGCGAACGACGCATGTTGACGAATATTAGCGATTCTCTAATGCTCGACGCGGGGCTTGCCAAGATCGACACCATGCAAAGGAAATCCCGATGCGTTCGAAATCTCTCGTCCACGTCAGCCTGCTCATGCTGCGGGCCTCGGCGGCGCTGGCGCTGACCGTCGCGCCCTTTCATCTGAGCTTCGACGGCGCCCTGCCCAAGCTGGCTGCCGCCGTTGCCATGGCCGACGGCGATGATGACGGCTCGGGTTCGGATGGCGGCGATAGCGGCGGCTCTGACGGCCATGACGGCGACAGTGGCGACGACGACGACGGCGATCATGACGGCGGCGATGACGACGGTGGCGACGACGACCACGGCGGCGACGACGACCACGGCGACAGCGCCGAAGACGATGACGGCGACGACAGCACCGTCGCGGCTGCAATCATGAAGCTGTTCAAATAGCCCGAGGGGGCCTATTGCGGGCGACCGCCGCGCCTGGAGTACGGCGGGCAATCGGCCCGCACACCCTCCCACACACCGTGCGAACCCAAGTCGCCAGCATCCTGCAGCCTCGTGGCTGGACCTAGATCATGCATGGGCAATCCGGGCATGGCGCGCGGCATCGGCCAGAAGGCAGGCCGCGCGGCCGCCATGGGTGACGGCGCGGAGCGCCGGCTCCTCGGTCCGGCAGGCGGGCTCGGCCACCGGACAGCGGGTCGAAAAGCGGCACCCCGGCGGCGGGTTGCGCGGGCTGGGCGGGTCGCCTGCGAGCAGCACGCGAGGGCGCACCGCCTCGATGCGCGGATCGGGCGAAGGCACGGCCGAAAGCAGCGCCTGCGAATAGGGATGGGCGGGATCGGCGAACAGCGGCTTCGTCGCGCCCTCCTCGGCCACGCGGCCGAGATACATCACCGTCACGTCCGAACACACCTCGCGCACGATGGCGAGGTCGTGGGCAACGATCACGATGGTCAGGCCTAGCTGGTCGCGCAGCCGCGCGAAGAGGTTGACGATCTGTGCCCTGACCGACACGTCGAGCGCCGACAGGGGTTCGTCCGCGATCAGAAGTTGCGGTCCGAGCGCCAGCGCCCGTGCGATGGCTACGCGCTGCCGCTGTCCGCCCGAGAGCGAGCGCGGCAGGCGATCGAGCACGCTCGCGGGCAGTGCCACGAGATCGAGAAGCTCGGCGATGCGGGCGCGACGTTGCACAGCGTTGCCCGAGCCGTGGATCAGCAACGGCTCTTCCAGCGTCTGGCCCACTGTCTGCCGCCGGCTCATCGAGCCTAGAGGGTCCTGGAACACGAACTGGACGGCGCGGGCAAAGCCCAGCCGGTCGGTTCGCTGCCATTCGGCGCGGTCGCGCCCGGCGATGCGTACTTCGCCCGACGTCGCGGGCTGGAGCCCGATCAGCGCCCGGGCGAGCGTGGTCTTGCCGCAGCCCGATTCCCCTACGATGCCATGGAACGCACCTGCGGGAACCGTCAGGTCGACCCCGTCGACGGCACGCACCAGACCCGCCGCGGTGCGGAAATGCACCTTGACGTCGCGGGCTGCAATGACGGGCGTGTCAGCCATGGGCGATCCCCTCTTCTTCCAGAACCACCGGGCAGGCGACTCGCCGTGGCGCAGTGCCGCGCCGGACGGCGGTCAGTTCCGGCCGCCGCGTGCGGCAGCCGGGGCGCGCCCTGTCGCAGCGGTCGACAAAGCGGCAGCCCGCCTCGAGCGAGGCCTGGTTGGGCGGCAGGCCCGGGATCTCGCGCGTGCCCACGGCCGATTCGGAGCGAAAATCGGGCACCGAGGCGAGAAGCCCGCGTGTATAGGGGTGTATCGGGTCGGTCAGCACGTCGACCGCGCCCCCCTCCTCGGCGACCTGCCCGGCGTAGAGCACCATTACCCGGTCGGCCAGGACCGACACCGCGCCGATGTCGTGGGTGATGAGGATGACGGCGATGCCGTCCTCCTTCTGGATTTGGCGGATCAGCGACAGGATCTGCGCCTGCACGGTGGCGTCGAGCGCCGTCGTCGGCTCGTCGGCGATCAGCACGCGCGGCCGCGCGGCGAGCGCCAGCGCGATCATCGCGCGCTGCAGCATGCCGCCCGACAATTCGTGCGGATAGCGGTTGAACCGGTCCTCGGGATCGGGAATGCCGGAGCGCGCCAAAAGCGAGACCGCCTCCTTGCGCGCGGCCTCGGGCGAGAGGCCCTGGTAGAGTTCGGCCTGCCGGGCGAGTTGCGGGCCGATCCTCAGCATCGGGTTCAGCGCGCTGATCGGATCCTGGAAGATCACCCCGAAATAGCCGCCGCGCAGCGCCGACAGGTCTTTCGTGGACATCGTCAGCAGGTCGCGCCCGTCGGCGCGCGCAGCACCACGAAGATCGACCGCGACGCCCTCGGGCAGCAGCCCGAGCGGCCCGAGCGTCATCACCGTCTTGCCAGAGCCGCTTTCGCCGACCACCGCCAGCGTCTCGCCCGGGGCGACGTGAAAGCTCGCGCCGTCCACCGCGCGCACCGAAAGCGTCGGGGTGTAGAGATCGATGACCAGGGACTCGACCGCATAGACGGGCGGGGCTCCGGCCGATGTCGAAGTGGAACCGCTCATGCCCTCGCCTCCGCAGCTTCGGCAGCCTTGCGCGCCGCTTCTTCCGTCGCCCGCGCCGCCCGTTTGCGCCGCAGCAATCCGCCGCGCACGGCGCGCGGCACCTTTTGCAGCGCAAAGGCTTCTCCGAGCAGGTTGAAGCTGACCACCACGGCGGTGAGCGCCAACCCCGGGATGATGACCAGGCTCGGATATTCCTCGATGTAGCTCATGCCATCGACCAGTATCTGGCCCCACTCCGGCGTCGGGGGAGCCACCCCGAGGCCGAGGAAGGAAAGCGTGGCGATGGCGAGCACCAGCGCACCTGCGTCCGCGCTGGCATAGACGACGACGAGGCCCAGCACATGCGGCAGGATATGGCGCGCGAATATCCAAAGGTGGCTCGCGCCCATCACCCGCGCAGCCTCGATGTAGGGCTGCTGCAGTTCGGCCACCACGACGGCGCGGCTCATGCGCGCATAGTTCGCCCACCAGGCGAGCGTCAGCGCGATGACCATCTTCCAGAAGTCCGAGAGCCAGGTCCAGGCGTCACCCGAAAAGACGCCGATCAGGGCCAGCGCGATGATCAGGCTGGGCAGCGCCAGGGCGATGTCGATGAGCGAGATCAACACCAGTTCCGTGCGTCCGCCGACGTAGCCCGCGAACGAGCCGATGACGACGCCGATCGCCAGCGCCGCCGCCAGCACCACTGTCATCGCGGTGAGCGAGGTGCGCGCGCCGCCGATGATGCGGCTGAACATGTCACGGCCGAGATAGTCGGTGCCGAGGAAATGCGTCGCCGACGGCCCCTGAAGGATCGCGCCGTAGTCCTGCGCCGCGGGATCCTGGGTCATGAGCAGCGGCGCGAACAGGCCGACGAGGACAAAGAGGACGGCTGGGGTCAGGACCGCCCAGGGCCAGGAGCGCATGTTCATCTCAGGCCCTCTTCGGACGGCGCAGCCGCGGATCGGCGAGCATCGCCGCGATGTCGACGATCAGGTTGACGGTGACGAAGAAGACCACAAACAGCAGCAGCACCGCCTGCATGCCGATGAAGTCGCGGAACCGGATCGCCTCGATGAAGAAGGCGCCGATGCCGTTCAGCCCGAATACGCGTTCGACCACGATCGCGCCGATCATCATCAGCGTGAACTGGGCGCCGAAGGTGGTCATGAACGGAATCAGGATGTTGGGCAGCGCCTCGCGCACGAGCACCGCGCGTCGGGTCAGTCCCTTGGCGAAGCCGGTCGTCGCGAAGGGCCGCGACATCGCCTCCTGCAGGTTCACCCGCACGACCCGGGCCAGCACCGAGCCCGGGAACAGCGAGATCGTCAACCACGGCATGAGCCATGAGCGGATGCCGGACACGCCGAAGCTGGGAAGCCAGCCGAGCCCGACGGAAAAGGCGATGACGAGCAGCGCCGCAACGAAGAAATTCGGAGTGGAGGCACCAAGCAGCGCCAGCCCGTGCAGCAGCCGGTCGACCACGCCGCCGTTCGAGACGGCCCCGGCGATCCCAAACGCCAGCGACAGCACCAGCGCCAGGACCCCGCCCCCGGCGAGAAGCGTCGCCGTAACCGGGATGCGGGTCGCGAACTCCTCGGCCATCGGCTTGCCCGAGCGGAGCGAGACGCCGAAATCGCCTTTCGCCGCGTCGCCAAGCCAGCGCAGATAGCGTACCGGCAGCGGGTCGTTCAGGCCCAGTTCCTGCTCGATCCGGCGGATAATCGCGCCATCGGCACCGGCGCCGACCGAACGTTCGGCGATCAGTGCTGCGACATTTCCGGGAGCGGCCGTGATCAGCACGAAGGTCAGCGCGCTGGCGGCAACCATCAGCAACAGGGCAAGCCCCGTCCTTCGCATGAACATGCGTTGCATGGGACTTGCCCTTTCTGTTCGGTTCAGGCCAGCGTCAGACCCTTGAACGGCAGGTCGTAGTCGGTCGCCGGTAGCGCGAAGCCCTTGACGCGCGACGACACCGCCCAGAGCCGCTGGGTCACCACCAGCGGGCAGGCCGCGGTATTGTCGTAGATCCAGTCATAGACCGACTGCATCGCCGCCTCGCGGGCATCGCCCGCGGTCTCCAGCGCCGCAAGCACAAGCTTGTCCAGGTCGTCCGACACATAGATCTTGCCGTCCGGCCCGGTATCGACCGCGGTGACGAAGGAGGCGCCGAGCGACCCGTGCGGGTCGTAGGGCGCGCCGTAGTTGCCGAAGAAGGTCAGGTCGTATTCGAAGTCCGGCCGGCGCTGGTGCATCACGGCGGTGTCCACCGACGAGATGTTGACCTTGAAACCGACCTCGGTCAGCTGTGCCTGCAGCATCTCGGCGATCCGGCGCGAGCCGGGGAATGACTCGTCCGACACCAGGAAGTCGATCGCGAGCGGTTTGCCGTCCTTGGAGAACCCGGCGCCTTGCGCGGTCCAGCCGCCGGCGGTCAGCGCCGCCTTGGCCGCCGCCAGATCTCGCTTCGGCACGTCGTGACGCTTGCCCGCCGTCGGCACCGTGGTCGGGAAGATGTCCACCGTCGGATCGGCGTAGCCCTCGAACAGCACCGCGGCAACCGCGGCGCGGTCGATGCCGACGAAGATCGCGTCGCGCACGGCCTTGTCCTGCATCATCGGCGATTTCGGCGAATAGCCCAGGATTGTCGTCGCGGTGCCGGGTTCGGCCACCACGGTGACACCGTCGCTGGCCAACGCGCGGGCGCGGCGCGGCGACAGCGGCGCGACCCACTCGCCGCCGATGATGTCGAGTTCGCCGGCGCGCAGGCCGTTCGCCCGCGCCAGTTCGTCGGGCACCACCTTCAGTTCCATCCGCGAGAACGCCGGCTTTTCGCCCCAATAGCCGTCGTTGCGCACAAGGGTCGTGCCCGTGGAGGAGTAGCTTTCGACGATCCATGGTCCGGTGCCGATCGGGGCCGTCTGCTTGCCGTTGGCATCCACCGCCTTGGGCGACAGGAAACGCACCGGCCGCACGATGGTCAGTTCCAGCAGCGCGGCGGGCACGGGGCGCTTGAGTTTCACCGTGATCTTGTTGGGCGCGTCCACCACGATGCTGTCATAGGCGTCGGCGATGCCGATCCAGGAAAAATCGGCGACGCCCAGCCAGCGCTTCAGGTTCCACTCCGCCGCCGCCGCATCGAAGGGCGTGCCGTCGGAGAAGGTCACGCCTTCGCGCAGGTCGAAGCTGATCGAAAGCCCATCCTCGGCAACCTTCCATGCAGTGGCCAGCCCCGGCTGCAGGGTGCCCCCGGGCCCGTAGTGGATCAGGCCGTCAAAAACCACCGTGTAGGAGGACAGCGTGGACACGTTCTGGAGCAGGTCGAGATCCCCGGTCTCGCCGGCGATGCCGATGCGAAGGACATCGTGCCCGTCTGCCAGGGCGATGCGCGGCAGCATCGCCAAGAAGGGAGCGGCGGTAGCGACCGAAAGAAGGGCGCGTCGAGAGATCTTGGGCATTGATCAATCCTTCTTTTAATACCAAGTAACCAAAAAATTATTCAAACATTACCGCGTTGGTAATCTTATTAAATACTATACCACCTGCGTATTTTGTCTATACATTAATTTTGTCCCGAGCAGCACTTTGGCGGATGCGGCCCGATGAACGGCAGCTGGGCGGCTCGGACCGTGCGCCGCCCGCCTGCCAGTGATTTCACGCCTGCTCGCGTTTGGGCCAACTCCGCGCCATCCAGGCCGCCGCCATCTGCGGATCGACGCCGGCGACGTCCATCAGCTTGTCCGGGTTGAGGATGCGGAGCCGCCGGTAGTGGAACTCGGCTATGCGTTCCTTGCGCAGCGCGCTGAGCACACGGTTGACATGCACGAAGGTGAGCCCCGTGGCATCGCCGATCTGCTCCTGCGTCAGTGGCAGGCACATCTCCTCGATCCGGTTTCCGGGCCACTGCGCGCGAAACCGTATGAAGAGCTCCAGAAGTAGATGCGCCACCCGTTCGCGCGCCGACCGCCGGCCGATGCTGGTCAGGTGACTGAATGCCAGGCTGCAGTCGCGGGCAAACAGCCGCGCCAGGCGAAGGCCCATTGCCGGATCGTCGCGGCTGTATGAAACGAGGGAGGAGTACGGGATCACCGAAACGACGACGTCGGTCAGGGCCTGGACGCCGAAGGTCGACTGCTCGCCTTCGCAGGGCAGGATGCCGAGGACCGCCCCCGGCAGGCCGAACTGCACGATCTGCCGCCGCCCATCCTCCAGCAGCGTGTAGAGCGCAACCCAGCCGTCCAGCAGATTGTAGATGGTGTGTCCGTCAAAGCCGATTTCGAACAGGTCGCGGCCCGCCTCGAACTTGCGGTCGCCGGTGCGAAACTGGGGGATCAGGCGGTGCCGCTCCGGATCCGGGCGCACCACGGACAGGAGCGCGGACGCCTCCGCCTTGCCTTCGCTGTTTGCGGTGCTCGGATGCCGATCGATCTGGCCCGCGGCGGCTTTCTTGGGGTCGCCGGTCCCGGCGCCAGAAAGCGCACGAATATTCGGCTCGCTCCATCCGCGTGCGACATGATCCCAATCGCCACGGAACGATCGGACATCCGGATATCTCAATGCTTGATTCAAGCTCATAGTACACCTCCCGGGCCCAGGCCCGTTTCGGCGGCTGCTCCACAGCCAAGGATGAGGATGCTTGGTTCCGACCGCTCGCGTTCGAGACGATCGGTTCGACCGCGCGGTCCATCGGCGGGCGGCGGCACCTATGCAATGCAGCGATGCGCAGCCTGTGTCCGACGGCCTAGATGGAGCGGCTTCGAGGTACCGGTGGATCGCGGCCGAGGATGTGGGAGCGCAGGCAATCGTTGCGCATGGAGGTCACGCGGGACGAATTCGACCGGGGTTGCGGTCCTTCCCACCGATCGTTGAAATAGGACGCCTGGCAGGGGGCATGCATGGCCATGCAGCATGCCCGCTCGGAAGCACAACGGGTCTCGTCGCCTGCCGGCGCCATGGCCAGCGCTAGGACGACCGCAGGTCCATTGGACATCTCGTCCAGATGGTTGCCGCTGGCCGACGCCGGCTCCGTTGATAGCAACGTCGCCGCGTACAAGAACAAAAGAGCTAGAAGCCGAAGCATTCGCTCACGCCCACCGCAGTATTCGCCCGTCTTGTCGACACCGAGCGCGTCAGAATCAACCTGGTGCACGCGCCCGTCGTGTGAACCTCACCATCGCAATCAACGACAAGTCGACCTTCGCCGCATTGATCCTGATCAAACGCGCGACGCGGGCAGAAATGCCGCGCGAACGGATCGCCCGGCGGCGGCCACAGGCCGCCTTGCTATTTGATTGATTGAGGTTAAAGCCCGACAAGGAGTTCGCTGCTCCAATCGTATTTGGGTTCCATTCATCCGGGTCAGGCATGGCATCCTCGATTTCACCCCCGCGGCAGCCGCCGCCCATAGCCATCCTTGTCGTTGTAAGCGGCAATCTGGTGATGCTGAGCCCGTTCTTTGCGAAGAGCGACGGCCTGCTGGTGTTGGATCTGGCCGCGGCGACCCGGTCGTTTCAACCCAACACCCAACGTACCGGACAAGCGACATGCGACCTGGTGCTGCGCAGCGGGGTCAACAGGTTCATCTGCGGCTTCGTCGCGGCGCCCGAAAGAGACAGGCTCCTGGACGCCGGCCTGGACGTGCGCATAGGCTCCTGCTCATGCCCGGTCGTCGACCTCGCGCGCGACTTCGACGGGCTCCCCACGGCTTGAGGGGCGCTTGTCGGGCCGCCCCTGCCCGATCGCCATGCCGTCGCAGCATCCACCAAAGGACTTTAACCGAGATCAAGGAATCGGCGCCCGGCCCCGGCGCATTGTGCGTCCATGACTTCCGAGCGTGCGCGCTCCTGCCTGGGGATTGACCATGGAAACGAGATCACCGAACCAACATCAGGGCGAGAAGCCGCGGCAATTTTCGCTCACTGCCAAAATCGCATTCGCCGGCCTGCTCGCCGCTGCGGGTGTCTATGTCGTGGCCGACCGGGCGAACCTCCTCGCATGGCTGCCGTTCCTGGTCATCCTCGCCTGCCCGCTGCTGCACATGTTCATGCATCGCGGCCATGGCAAGCATGGGAGCCAGCCACGGCAACCATCGTCTCCAGCGGACAGGGAATCATCCCACACGCATTGAGGGGGAAGGCCTCTTCGAGGGGCCTCGACGACGGTCCCGACCGGCAGGACGCAACCAGCGCCGCCGTCCTCCACCGGGACGCGTCGCGCCCGTCGGATCTCCATAGATTGCTGCGGGTCGACCTGGTCAGCGCAGATGTTCGTCGGTGAAATCGAGGCGTACGGGCTTGTCCCGGCCCGGGACGCTCACCTCGACAGCGATCTGGTAGCGGTCGGCGCCAGCGAAATCGACGAAGCCGCCATAGGTCACCGTCCCTGCAATCGCCATCGGTTCAAACGAGACCCGCTTGCGGCCGACATGGCCCAGGCCCGAGATCGTGGCCGCCACGGTCGCGTTCTCGACGCGGTCCCCGCTCTTGGCGTCGAACACGGCGACCACGACATGCCGCACATGAGCGCCTGCGGGCGCCCCGCCATGCATGTCGGCTTCGGGATGCCCCGCCGGGTGCCCCTTGACCACGGCTGCGGGGATGATGCCCAGGTATACGGCCAGTCCGTCGGCAGTCTGGTAGCCATCGGCGGCCCCTGCCCCACCCACCGACAGCACCAGGCCGATCGCGGCTCCGGCGAGCGCTAAGATCGCGCCACGCCGTGTAAATGCGGATTGCGCACCCATACTGGTCAAAACCTCCGGTTCATTGGCTTTGGATGTGTTCTCGAGGGCAGGCGCGAGCGGTACTCGCGCCTGCCCAACCCGACGGTCAGGCCGCGTAGGCGAAGGTCGTCATCATGCCCGTAGCCATGTGGTAGAGATGGTGGCAGTGGAACGCCCATTGACCGGGATTGTCCGCATCGACCGCGATCGTCACCGAGCGGCCGGGAGGCAACAGGACCGTATCACGTATCGCGCCGGAGAAACGCGCCCCGTCGATGGCGACGACCTGGAAATGATGCCCGTGCAGATGCATCGGATGGGCCATCATCGACTTGTTCGCCATGGTGACCTCCACCCGCTCTCCGGGCGCGACCGTGATTGCGGGGTCCGCTGCGAGGCTCCATTGGTATGGCGTCATCGAACCGCCCAGGGCCAGGTCGAAACGCCGGTCGGCGGTACGCTTGGCCAGCGGCGAAACTGCGCGGAGCCGGGCCTCCAGATCGAGGTCCAGGACAGGCCCGGCCTGATCGCCGGCCGGGGACAGTTTCGCGACCGGAGCGTCGCCGACCCTCAAGATGAAGCCCGTGCGCTGGACAGCGCCTTCGCGCAACGCCAGCACCGGGAACGAGCGCTTGTCGGCCGGCAGTTCCAGCCTCACGTCGACCCTCTGGCCCATGGACACCGGGAAGCGCTGGCCCGTGACCGGTTCGACCGGCTGGCCGTCCACGGCGACGAGAGTTCCCTGCAATTCGCCGAGATCCAGCGTGAAGGCCGTTGCGGTGGCGCCGTTGATGAGCCGCAATCTTACGCGGCCGCCCTTCTCCACTGCAATGATCTCTGGATCGTCGAGGGTACGGTCGTTGGCGAGATAGGCGTCGTACTCGATGTCGTTGAGATCCATGGCGCCGCCGCCCGGCATCTGCATGCCATCCATCTGCATGCCGTCCATCTTCATGCCGCCCGTAGCCTGGCTCTGATCGCCATGGCCGCCGCCTTTCAGCTTCTCGAGTATCTCGCCCGCCGGGGTGAACGAGAAATCATGCAGGAGGACAACCACCTCCTGTTCGTCTCGGCCGTCGTCGCGCGGATCGGCGACGACCAGGGGAGCCGCGAGAAGCTGCTGCTCCTGCAGGGTGTGGGCGTGCATCCAGTTGGTGCCGGGCAGAGCGACCGGAAAGTCGAACGCCCGCTCGGCGCCGGCGTCGAGCAGCGGCATCGGCGCGCCGGCAACGCCGTCGCTCGGCCAGGGCGGCGTCAAGCCGTGCCAGTGGACGATCGTGGGCTCGGCCGCCTCGTTCGCCAGGAGCACGTTGAATCGCTCGCCGGCGCGGATGCGAATGCCGTGGCTGCCGTCCTTCTGCTGCAGCCCGAAGACAGTAGCGGCGCGACCATTGACCTCGATCGTTCGCTTGACGACCCGCAGCAAGGTGGGCTGGCCAGCGCTCGTCGATGATGCAGGATTCGCCGCGGCAGCCCTCATCAGGAGCGTCGGAGCCGAAGCCGCGATCGACGCGGCGAACGATGCCTTCAAGAATGACCGGCGGTCCATTGCCATATCCTCTCCTCGACGGACTATTTGGCGCCGCGCGCGGCATCGCCCGAGCAGCAGCCGCCGCCGTGCTCGTGGGCAGGCTTCCGTTCGGAGCCTCCGCAACAGCCGCCTGACGCCTTCGGCGCAGCCTGCGCCTTGTCGCCGCAATGCCCGGCTGCCGCAGCGTGGTCGTGCGCATGCTCTTCACACCCGCCGTGGACGTGATTGGCTTTCGTTTCGGTGGTCATGGTCATTTCCCTTTGCTGGTGTTGCCTTGGCGCCGTTCCGGCGCAAACGTCTTGGTTTTACTGGCCGCGCTCGCGCAGCCACTTCTGCATTTCGTCGATTTCGCCCTGCTGGGCCTTGATGATGTCGTTCGCCCAGCCACGCACCCGCTCGTCGCGGCCGTGCTGCAGAGCTGCCTTCGCCATCCCGATCGCCGCCTGATGGTGGGCGACCATCCCCTTGACGAAGGCGACATCGGGGTCGGCCGCGACCATCGCTTCCATCATCTGTGCATTCATGCCGCTCATGGCGGCCATGTAGGCCTTCGATGCTTCGGGCAGGCTGTTCATGCAGGCAGTCATCTGCTGGGCGATGTCGCCACCCATCATCTGCTGGCCCATATTGCCGCCCGTCATCTGCTGCCCCATGCCACTCATCATCTGCATCATCTGCATCATCGGGGCGCATGGTCCGGTCATGGCATCCTGTTGCGGTGCCGGCTGGGCGCCGCTGCCGGCCTTGGGATGGTGGGCGTCGCTTTGCGCCAAGGCCAGGCCCGGCGACATCGCCAGGCCGATCGCAAGAGCCACACGTGCTGCGTATCTCATCGGAGCATCCTTTCCATGGTCATCGGCGCTCGACCTGGGCGACGCACGCGAGGCCTTCCTCGCCGTGGCCATCGCCCGAACGGCTTCGAGCCGGATGATTTGCCATCATGAAGGAACGATAGGCGGAGATGCGACCGCGGGATTTAATCTAGATCAAAGATAAACAGCCCCCCGGCGCACATTGTCGCGACCACGGCACGAAGAGCGGGCGGCAAGAACCGCAGCGCAGTTCGAAGGAGCGGATCCCAATCAGCGGTCCAGCTCGCCGCAGGGATTTGGGGGACATCGCTGCTCCCCGAACGCACAGGGGAACTTGTCATGACCTCTATTTCAGACACGTCGCAGAAGCGGCGATTCCGATTTCCGACCGCCTTCACGATCCTTTTCGGCCTGATCATCGTCGTCGCCGCGCTGACATGGATCATCCCGGCCGGCCAGTACCAGCGCACCCTCAATGCGGCACTCGGCCGCGAGGTCCCGGTTGCCGGCACCTATGCGCTCACCGATCCCAACCCCCAGGGCGTGTTCGATGTGATCATGGCCCCCATCGCCGGCCTCTACAATCCGGCGACCAACCAGGCCAACGCCATCGACGTCGCCTTGTTCGTGCTGGTCATCGGCGGATTCATCGGGGTGGTCGCCTCGACCGGCGCCATCAACGCCGGCATCGTCCGCGCCATGACGGCGCTCCGGGGCCGGGAGAAGTGGATGATCCCGGTGCTGATGGCGCTGTTTGCCATCGGCGGCACCACCTACGGCATGGCGGAGGAGACGCTTGCCTTCTATGTCCTGCTGATCCCGATCATGATCGCCGCCGGCTACGACGCCGTGACCGCCGTCGCAATCATCCTGCTCGGGGCAGGAGTCGGCGTGCTGGGCTCGACCGTCAATGCGTTCGCGACGGTCATCGCCTCCGACGCCGCCGGCATTCCCTTCACCCAGGGCATCGTGCTGCGCTTCGCCATACTGGGTCTCAGCTGGCTTGCCGCGGTCGTCTACGTCATGCGCTACGCCGAACGGGTACGCCTCGACCCCTCGAAGTCGCTCGTCTACGACCGCAAGGCCGAAAACGAGGCGCATTTCCTCTCGACCCAGGTGGCGACGCTGGAGTTCACCGGCCGGCACAAGCTGATCCTCGCCGTCTTCGCGCTGACCTTCGCCGTGATGATCTGGGGCGTGCTGCTCGGCGGCTGGTGGATGGGCGAGATGAGCGGCCTGTTCCTGGCATCGAGCGTCCTTGTCGGCCTGATCGCCCATCCGGGCGAAGCGAAGTTCGTCGATGCCTTCCTCAGCGGCGCGCGCGACCTGCTCGGCGTTGCCCTCATCATTGGCCTGGCGCGCGGCATCGTCGTGGTGATGGATGCCGGAAAGATCACCGACACGATCCTGAACTGGGCCGAGCTTTCCGTCGCCGGGCTGCCGCAGGTCGCTTTCATCAACGTGATGTACTGGATCGAGGTACTGCTTTCCTTCTTCGTGCCCTCGTCCTCGGGGCTGGCGGTGCTGACCATGCCGATCATGGCACCCGTGGCGGATTTCGCCGGTGTCGGCCGCGAGCTGGTCGTCACCGCCTATCAGTCCGCCAACGGCCTGGTGAACCTGATCAACCCGACCTTCGCGGTGGTGATGGGCGCACTGGCCATCGGGCGCGTCCCCTACGAACGCTGGCTGCGCTTCATGTGGCCGCTGCTTCTCATTCTGACCGTCATCATTGCCGCGAGCCTCAGCCTCGCAGCCCTGCTGAGCTAATTTCAAAGGAGCCTTCCATGTCCATCACCTATGGCGTCCACTCCGAAGTGGGCAAACTGCGCCGCGTGCTCGTCGACCGCCCAGGTGCCGCGCTGTCGCGACTGACACCGTCGAACTGCCGGGAGCTGCTGTTCGACGACGTCATCTGGGTCAAACAGGCGCGCGTCGAGCACATGACTTTCGTCGACGCCATCCGTCATCGCGGCGCCGAGGTCGTGTTTTTGCGTGAACTCCTGGCCGACACGATGAGGATCCCGGAGGCACGCCGCTGGCTGCTCGAACGTCGCGTCAACGAGGATACCGTCGGCGTCGGGCTGGCCGACGACCTGAAGGCGCATCTGATGGAGGTCGACGCGGATGCCCTGTCCATGATCCTGATGGGCGGCATGAGCCGGGCCGAGCTGCCGATGCAGCCCGGCGGCCTACTGGCGCCCGTGCTGCGGCCGGAGGATTTCGTCCTGCCCCCGCTGCCCAACCACCTCTTCACCCGCGACACCACCTGCTGGATCTATGGCGGCGTGACGCTCAATCCGATGCGCTGGAACGCACGCAAGCTGGAGACCGTCAACATCGCCGCAGTCTACCGGTTCCATCCGGATTTCCGCGACGCCGGCTTCCCCGTCTGGTGGGGAGACCCCGACCAGGATCATGGCCTGGCGACGCTCGAGGGCGGCGACGTCATGCCGCTCGGCAACGGGCTCGTGCTCGTCGGGATGGGCGAGCGCACCACCCCGCAGGCCATTGGCCAGCTGGCTCGGTCGCTCTTCGCCCAGGGCGGCGCCAGCCACGTGGTCGCCTGCAAGCTGCCGATCGAGCGCGCCTCCATGCATCTCGACACGGTCTTCACCTTCTGCGACCGCGACCTCGTCACCGTGTTTGCCGAGGTGGCCGAGAGGATCGAGCCCTATTCGATCCGGCCCGGCGAGAAGGCCGGCACCCTCGATGTCCGCGCCGAAAACCGGCGGCTGGTCGAGGTGGTGGCCGAGGCGCTCGGCCTGCAGAAGCTCCGCGTCGTCGAGACCGCCGGCGACGCCTACATCGCCGAGCGCGAACAATGGGACGACGGCAACAATGTCGTCGCTCTCGAGCCCGGCGTCGTCGTCGCCTACGACCGCAACACCTACACCAACACCCAGTTGCGCAAGGCGGGCGTCGAGGTCATCACCGTGCCCGGCGCCGAGCTGGGCCGCGGCCGCGGCGGCGGCCATTGCATGACCTGCCCGCTGGTGCGCGACCCGGTCTGAGGAGGACGACATGCCAGTCAATCTGCAGGGCCGCAGCGTCCTCAAGCTGCTCGACTTCACACCCGACGAGATCCGCTTCCTGCTTCGCCTGTCAGCGTCGCTCAAGCAGGCCAAATATGGTGGCTACGAAAGCCAGCGCCTGAAGGGCAAGAACATCGCCCTGATCTTCGAGAAGGATTCGACGCGAACCCGGACGGGCTTCGAGGTCGCCGCCTATGATCAGGGTGCCCATGTCACCTATCTCGGGCCGACTGGCACCCAGATAGGCAAGAAGGAGTCGATGAAGGACACCGCCCGCGTGCTCGGCCGCATGTATGATGCCATCGAGTACCGTGGCTTCGGGCAGCAGCAGGCCGAGACCCTGGCCGCCTATGCCGGGGTTCCGGTCTATAACGGCCTGACCGACGAGTTTCATCCGACGCAGATACTCGCCGATTTCCTGACCATGCGCGAGTTTACCCGCAAGCACCTGTCGCAGATCGCCTTCTGCTTCCTCGGCGACGCGGGCAACAACGTGGGCAATTCGCTGCTGGCCGGAGCCGCCCAGATCGGCATGGACGTCAGGCTCGGCGCGCCCAGGGCATGCTGGCCGGACGAGGCACTCGTCGAACAGTGCCGTGCCATCGCCGGCAAGACCGGCGCAAAGATCACCTTGACGGAAGACCCGGTCGAGGCCGCGCGCGGCTGCGACTATGTCTACACCGACGTCTGGGTGTCGATGGGCGAGCCGGATTCGGTCTGGGCAGAAAGGATCAAGCTCCTGACGCCCTACCGCGTCACCACCGGGATCATGGCGGCGACCGGCAATCCCCATGCCAAGTTCATGCATTGCCTGCCGGCCTTCCATAACCGCGAGACCGAGATCGGCGAGAAGATCTTCCGGCAGTTCGGCATAGACTGCATGGAAGTCGCCGAAGCGGTGTTCGAATCGGAAGCATCGGTCGTCTTCGACCAGGCCGAGAACCGCATGCACACGATCAAGGCCATCCTGGTCGCGACACTGGGTGCGTGAGATGCTGATCGTGGTAGCCTTGGGCGGCAATGCCCTCCTCAAACGCGGCGAGCCGATGACCGCCGAGGTGCAGCGCGCCAATGTCCGCAAGGCGGCACTTGCCCTGGCCGACCTCGCCAGGGACCATAGGATCGTCGTCGCCCATGGCAACGGCCCGCAGGTCGGGCTGCTTGCCCTGCAGGCCGCCGCCTACACCGACGTCGCGCCCTACCCGCTCGACATACTCGGCGCCGAAAGCGTCGGCATGATCGGCTATCTGGTCGAGCAGGAGATGGCGAACGCGCTGCCGCAAGGCGCCCGGCTCGCCACGCTCCTCACCCAGATCAAGGTCGAGCGCAGCGACCCCGCCTTCGACAAGCCCGAGAAGCCCATCGGCCCGTCCTACGACGCCGCCGAGGCCAAGGAGGTCTCGCGCCTCCACGGCTGGCCGCTCGTCGAGGAAGGCAAGGGGCGCTGGCGCCGGGTGGTGCCCTCGCCGCTGCCGCGCAAGATCACCCAGATCGGCACGATCCGGCTCCTGGTCGAAAACGGCGTCACCGTAATCTGCGCCGGCGGCGGCGGCATTCCGGTCATCGAGAACGGGGCCGGCGACCTGGTCGGCATAGAGGCCGTCATCGACAAGGACCGCGCGGCGGGCCTGCTTGCGAACGAGCTCGCGGCCGACGCATTCCTGATGCTCACCGACGTCGAGGCCGTCTACCAGCACTGGGGAACGCCGCGGCAGGCTCGTATCAGCGGCGTCCGGCCCGGCGACCTCGATCCCGCTTCCTTCCCGCCCGGCTCGATGGGCCCCAAGGTCGAAGCCGCGATGGCGTTCGCGGCCAAGGACGGCCGGATTGCCGGCATCGGCCGGCTCGAAGATGCCCGCGCCATCCTCGAAGGCAGGAAGGGCACGCTCTTCGCCAGGTGACGGTCGCCGCCGGCCAGCTCGGCGGTTCGGCTGGACAGCCCTCCCCCTGCATCCGGCGCGTCGATCGCGCCGGATTTAACCTGGATCAAGGACTGCCGGCCGGAGAGCGGCAAAGGTCGGTCACGATAGAGCCCAACCGCATTCGCGGGTGGGCAGGCACCAGACCGAGTAGGTGATTTCCAGATGCGCCTCATCCTGCCGATGCCGGGCAACGAGACCTTCGCCAGCGATCTGGCGACGACCGGGGGGTGGGAGCTCGGCCGCCTTGAGACGCGCCGCTTTCCCGACGGCGAAAGTTATGTGCGCATCCTTTCGGACGTCGCAGATCGCCCCGTCGATTTCGTCTGCACCCTGGCGCGGCCCGACGAGGGCTTCCTTGGCCTCGCCTTCGCGGCCGATGCTGCCCGCAGCCTCGGCGCGACGCAGGTAACGCTGATCGCCCCCTACCTGGCCTATATGCGCCAGGACCGCCGGTTCCAGCCGGGCGAGGCCGTCACGTCGAAGACTTTCGCACGGCTCGTATCCTCCACCTTCGACCGGCTCGTCACGGTCGACCCGCACCTTCACCGCTATCCGACGCTGTCCTCGCTCTACGGGATTGCTGCCGTTGCGCTGCATGCCGCACCCCTTCTGGCCGCCTGGATCGCCGCCGAGGTCGCAAGCCCGCTGGTTATCGGCCCGGACGAGGAGAGCGAGCAGTGGGTTGCGGCCATCGCGGCACGCATCGGCGCGCCATATGCGGTGCTGCGCAAGATCCGGCACGGCGACCGCAATGTCGAGGTCGCCGTGCCCGACCTCACGCAATGGCGCGGGCGCCAGCCGGTTCTCGTCGACGACATCGCCTCGTCCGGCCACACGCTGATCGACGCCGCGCGCCAGCTGCCGCTCCAGGGCTTCCCACGGCCGGTCTGTGCGGTCGTCCACGGCATCTTCGCCGAGCAGTCCTATCGCAATCTCCTCCAGGTGGCCGACCGCATCGTGTCGACGGATTCGGTCCGGCACGAAAGCAACGCCATCCGTCTCGCGCCGCTGATTGCGGGGACCATCGATGCGCTGGGCGCAGCCGATGGCGATCTCGTGCGCCACAGGCGCCCGCCCGAGCCGATGGACGAAGTCGAGGGTGCCGGCTTCGACTCCTTTCCGGCAAGCGACCCGCCGCCATGGACGAGCGGCGTCTCCAGGCCCGGCGAATAGACCCGACACCGAAACGAGGTGGCATCATGACCGACAGACCTTCATCCGCATTCGAAACCTGGCGCAGGGGATACGGCCCCATCATCCACTCCGATCAGACGGTGGAGCGCATTGTCCGATTGGCATCGGACAGACGGTTCGACCCTGAAAAGCTCTACGGGCTGCTTGCGGCCGCCGACAGGCTGGCCTGCGCGGCGATGTGGACCGTCGTCCACATGACCTATGCGCGCCGCGTCGACCTGTCCGGTGCGCCTCTCGCGCCAGAGGATTTCAAACCTTCTCCGGAAGGCCATACCGGCGGCTCGCTCAACATGGTCCCGGCCTTCGTCGGCTATCTCGCCGCCAACACGCTGAGCGCCAAGACCAGATCCTGGGTGATGGGCCAGGGCCACTGCGTCGCAGCGATCGAGGCGGTCAATGCGCTGACAGGCGATGTCTCACCGGCACAGAAGGGTCGCTACGACCGTACGGAAAAGGGATTGTCGCAGCTCGCCGCCGACTTCTACTCCTACGCGATCGACGCCGAGGGCCGGCCGGCCGTTCCGATCGGCAGCCATGCGGGACCGAACACCGCCGGCGCGATATCCGAGGGAGGTTATCTCGGCTTCGCCGAGGTGCAGTACGCCCACATGGCGCTGCCCGGCGAGAGCCTCGTCGCGTTCCTGAGCGACGGCGCCTTCGAGGAGCAGCGGGGCTCGGACTGGACACCGCGCTGGTGGCGCGCCGAGGATTGTGGACTGGCCATACCGGTGATGATCCTCAACGGACGGCGGATCGAGGAACGCGCCCAGATCGCCCAGCAGGGCGGCACCGGCTGGCTCGAGGCCCATCTGCGCCTCAACGGCTTCGATCCGATCGTGATCGACGGCAGGGATCCGGCGGCATTCGTATGGGCGATCCTCACCGGCGAGGGCCGGCTGGAGCAGTTCCGCGACGGCCCCGATCGCCGCTATCCGGCACCTGTCCCCTATGCGATCGCCGAAACGGTCAAGGGCTTCGGCTTTCCAGGAGCCGGCACCAACGCCGCGCACAACCTGCCCCTCGGCGGCAATCCGTCCCGCGACGAGGCCGCCCGACATGCGTTCAACGAGGCGGCCAGGGCGCTCTACGTATCTCCCCAGGACATCGAACGTTCCGTCGCGGCGCTGGCGACCCACCGGTCCCAGGGCCGGCCGCGCGAAAGCGGTCACCCACTGGCTGTCCGGCATCCCGCGGCGCCGAGCCTGCCCGAGCCCAAATGGGCGATGCCGGACGCGCCCGCGGATTGCGCCATGCACGCGCTGGACCGCTGGTTCGTCCGCGTCGTCGACGCCAATCCGCAGTTGCGGCCACGCGTGGGCAATCCCGACGAATTGAGCTCGAACCACATGGGTGCGACGCTCGAGAGGCTGCGGCACCGGGTCAACATCGCCGAACCGGGCGTCGCCGAGGCCAAGGACGGCGCGGTGATCACGGCCCTCAACGAGGAAGCCGTCGCCGGGGCGGCGGTCGCCAACAAAGGCGGCATCAACCTGATCGTCAGCTACGAAGCCTTCGCCATGAAGATGCTCGGCGGCTTGCGCCAGGAGATCATCTTCGCGCGGCGGCAGCGCGAGGTCGGGCACAAACCCGGCTGGATTTCGGTTCCGGTCGTGGTGACCTCGCACACCTGGGAAAACTCCAAGAACGAGCAGTCCCACCAGGATCCGACCATCGGCGAGGCACTGCTCGGCGAGATGTCGGACACCGCACGCGTGTTGTTCCCGGTCGACGCCAACAGCGCGATGGCGTCGCTGCAGTCGGTCTACCAGGGCCGTGGCCAGGTCGCTTGCATCATCGTGTCTAAGCGCGACATGCCAAACCGTCTCGACGGCGCGGCGGCGCAGCGCTTCGTCGCCACGGGCGCGGCCCATGTCGAAGGCGATCCCGCAGCCGCCGACTTCCAGTTCGTCGCCATCGGCGCCTACCAGCTCGAGGAAGCGCTCAAGGCGGCCGAGAGGCTCAAGGCGCGCGGCCGGAGGGTGGCGGTGACGGCGGTTGGCGAGCCGGGACGCTTCCGCATCCCGCGCGACCCGCTCGAAGCGGCCTTCACCGCAACCGACGAAGAGCTCGCGAAGCTCTTCCCGCCGCACCTGCCGCGCCTCATCATCACCCACACCCGGCCCGAGCCGATGATCGGCCTCCTGCGCCGCCTCGATGGCGGACCGCAGCGGACCGAGGCGCGCGGCTACATCAGCCGCGGGGGAACGCTCGACGTGGCGGGGCTTCTGTTCGCCAACCGCTGCTCATGGGCGCATCTCGTCGACGGCGCGGCAACACTCGCGGGCTGGCCGCGCGACGGCCTGCTCACGCCGGCCGAGCGCGCCGCCGTTGATGGAAGCGGCAATCCCGCCGACCTCAAGACACCAGGGAAATGAGATCAGAGATGCTCACCTTAAGCAGCCTCGGCGGCGCCGGCACGGTCACGGGTTCGAAACACCTCCTCAGTCACCAGGGCAGCCGCATCCTGGTCGATTGCGGCCTGTTCCAGGGCCTGAAGAACCTGCGCGAACTCAACTGGGCGCAGCTTCCCGTCGAGGCGTCGAGCATCGACGCCGTCGTCCTGACCCACGCCCACCTGGACCATTCGGGCTATCTGCCCAAGCTGGTGCGGGATGGCTTCCGCGGGCCGATCTTCGCCACGGCGGCAACGAAGGACGTCAGTGAACTCATCCTGATGGACAGTGCGCATCTCCAGGAAAAGGACGCCGAATACGCCAACCGGAAGGGCTATTCGAAGCACAAGCCGGCGCTGGCGCTCTATGGCGTCGCCGATGCCGAGCGCGCCTTGTCGCAGTTCAGGCCCGTGTCCTTCGACAAACCCGTCAAGCTTCCGGGCGGAGCCACCGCAACCTATCGTCACGCGGGGCACATTTTGGGCGCGGCCACGGTGGATATCGAATGGGCAGGCCGCCGCGTCGTCTTCTCGGGCGATCTCGGACGCTACGACGATCCGATGCTGCCCGACCCGGTGGCGGTGCCGGAAGCGGACTACGTCATCGTCGAATCCACATATGGCAATCGGGTGCACGAGGCGGGCGACCCGTCCGAGTTGCTCGGCGCGATCATCGAGCGGACCGTCCGCCGTGGCGGCACCCTCTTGATACCGGCATTCGCGGTCGGCCGCGCCCAGTCGATGCTCTATCATCTGTGGAAACTCAAGACGGCCGGCCGGCTTCCCGACGTTCCCGTCTTCCTCGACAGTCCGATGGCCATCGATGCGACGGAACTGCTTCATACGCACAGCGCCGATCACCGCCTGCCGCCCGAGGTCTGCGACGCCATCTGCGCCGTCGCGACCTATACGAGGGATGTCGAGGCGTCCAAGGCGATCACCGCGAGCCGCTACCCGAAGATCGTCATCTCGGCGAGCGGCATGGCGACCGGCGGCCGCGTGCTGCACCACCTGAAGGCCAACGCCCCGTCGCCCAAGAACACCATCCTGTTCGGCGGCTTCCAGGCCGCGGGAACGCGCGGCCGCGCCTTGGTTCAGGGCGCACAGGAAATCAAGATCCATGGCGAGTGGATTCCGGTCCGCGCCGAGATCGCGGAGCTGCCGATGCTGTCGGCCCACGCCGACTCCAACGAACTGGTGCGGTGGCTTTCGGGCTTCCGCAAGCGGCCCAACCGCGTCTTCATCGTTCACGGCGAGGACGAGGCATCGGAAGCGCTGCGCGTGCGGATCGACCGTGAGCTCGGGTGGGAGGCCACCACGCCGCGGCAGGATCAGGTCTTCGAGCTATGACCCAGTCGCACGGTTCCGCCGCTCCCTTCGCGCAGCCCGCACTGCACGCCAGGCGGCTCGGCCTGCACACCCAGCACCAGCCCGTCGTGGTGATGCGCACCGATTGCCACGTCTGCCGGGCCGAGGGGCTTTCGGCCCGCTCGCAGGTGCTCGTTTCCGCCGGCGGGCGCCAGGTACAGGCGACCCTGTTCCAGGTCGAGGGCGACGCGATGCTCGGGATCGACGACGCCGGACTGTCGGAAACCGCCTGGACGGCCCTTGGGGTCCGGGAAGGCGAGGAAGTGCGCGTGACCCATGCGCCTGCCATCGAGTCCCTCGCCAATGTGCGCCGGCGCATCTATGGCAACCGCCTCGACGCACGCGCCCTCACCGACATCGTCCGGGACGTGACCGCCGGTCGCTACACCGACGTGCATCTCGCCGCCTTCCTCACCGCGAGTGCAGCCCTGCCCCTCGACGAAGCCGAAACGGCCGACCTCACCGCCGCCATGGTGGGCGTTGGCGACCGCCTCGGCTGGGATGCCCCTATCGTCGTCGACAAGCATTGCATCGGCGGCCTGCCGGGCAACCGTACCACGCCCATCGTGGTGGCGATCGTCGCCGCGAACGGGCTGCTCATGCCCAAGACCTCGTCGCGCGCCATCACCTCGCCGGCCGGCACGGCCGACACGATGGAGACGCTGGCTCCGGTGGACCTCGACGTCGCGACCCTCAAACGCGTCGTCGAAGCCGAGGGCGGCTGCGTC
This sequence comes from Aminobacter sp. BE322, assembly GCF_050433525.1. NCBI lineage: Bacteria > Pseudomonadati > Pseudomonadota > Alphaproteobacteria > Hyphomicrobiales > Phyllobacteriaceae > Aminobacter > Aminobacter sp. BE322. Next base: position 168,459 of record NZ_JBNPXB010000010.1, read on the forward strand.
GCATGGGGCGGTGCCGTGCATCTGAGCCCGGCCGACGACATCTTCGTCCGCGTCGAGCGTGAACTCGACGTCGACACTGAGGGGCAGCTCATCGCATCCGTGCTTTCCAAGAAGATCTCCGCCGGCTCCACCCATGTCGTGATCGACATTCCCGTGGGTTCGACGGCCAAGGTGCGCAGCGAGGAGGCCGCCGACGGCCTTGCAACGCGGATGCGCGCGGTCGGATCGCGCTTCGGCCTCGAGGTCACCTGCATCCGCACCGACGGCTCGCAACCCGTCGGGCGCGGGATCGGACCTGCGCTCGAGGCATTCGACGTCCTTGCCGTCCTGCAGAATGCGCCGGGTGCGCCCGAGGACCTGCGCCGCCGCGCCGCCATGCTTGCAGGTGCCGCCCTGGAGATCGGGGGCAAGGCGGAGCGCGGAACCGGCGCCGCACTGGCGCTCGAAACGCTGAGCAACGGCCGTGCCTGGGCGAAATTCGCGGCGATCTGCGAGGCGCAGGGCGGCCTGCGCACGCCGCCGAAGGCAGCCATGGTCCACGCGCTCGTCTCACCGCGCGCCGGACGCGTGGTCCACATCAACAACCGCAAGCTTGCCCGATTGGCCAAGCTCGCAGGCGCGCCCGACACAAAGGCAGCCGGCATCCACATGGAGATTCGCCTCGGCGACGAGATCGACCGGGGCCAGCCCTATTTGCATGTCCACGCCGAGACCTCCGGCGAGCTTGCCTACGCGCTCGACTACGCCGGATCGGCCGGCGACATTATCGAGGTCGAGTCGTAAGGCCGTTCAGCCCGTTCCGCTCACAGGAGCGGGCTTGCCAGCCGCGCGATGTTCTCGCCGATCTTCCTGAAGACCGAACGCGCCTCCCAGATGTCGAGCTTGAGGTCGGTGCTTGTGGCGAAGTAGCGGTCCTGCACCCGTCGCAACTGGTCGACGACCTGCGGAGCAAAGGCGACGAGGCTGATTTCGGCGTTCAGCACGAACGACCGGATGTCGAGGTTGCTGGAGCCGACAAGCGCGATGTCATCGTCGAACGTGACGTGCTTGGCGTGCAGGAAGCGCCCCTCATAGAGGTGAATGCGCGCCCCGGCGGTGAGAAGCTCCGCATAATAGGATCTCTGGGCCCAGCTTACCAGGACCTGGTCTACGAGCGAGGAGACGACAAGGTGCACCTCGACCCCGCGCAGCGCCGCGATCTTCAACGCCTGCAGAAGGGCCTCGTCGGGCACGAAATAGGGGGTCGTCAGCACGATCCGCTCGTTGGCGCCGTGCACGAGCGCGACCATGAGGTGACCGATGCCGGCGTCTGGATGGTCTGGTCCGCTCGCCAGCACCTGGGCGACCACCTTGGCGCCGGGAGCGTTGTGGGGGAACAGGGCGGGTGCGTCGAGCTTCTCGCCCGTTTCCATGTACCAGTCGGCGACGAAGACGGCCTGGAGTTCGGCGATGACCGGTCCGACGACCCTTGCGACGAGTTCCTCGTTTATCAGGCCGCTGCGAAACTCCGCATTGGTGATGTTCTGCGAGCCGACATATCCGATGCGGCTGTCGACGACGGCGATCTTGCGGTGGTTCCTGAGGTCGGCGCGTGCCGACCTGCGGCGGAATATCCCCACTTCCAGCGCCAGCTGGACCTGCACGCCGGCGGCCGCGAGTTGAGCGGACACCGGCCCCGCCCATCGCCGCGAGCCGATTGCATCGATAAGCACACGACACTTGACCCCGCGCCGGGCGGCGCGGTCGAGCGCATCGATGACCCGGCGGCCGGTTTCGTCGTCGACGAAGATGTAGAACATCAGATGGACGGTCTCGCGCGCGCCGTCGATGTCCGCGATCAGCCGGTCGATCGCCTCGCCATAGTCGGAGACGAACTCGATCTCGTTCCCCGACAGGGCCGGAAAATGGCCGAGCTTCTCGATCAGGGCGGCCGGACCCTCCAGATTGGCGGGCAGGTCCGGACGCCGGCAGAACTGCGAGTGCCTTATCTCCTTCGAGGCCGCCGAAAGGACAGCGTTCAACCTGCCAAACCGCCTGCGGCGCCAGGCAGGATAGGTCGGCCTTCCGATCAGAAGGTAGATGAGCAGCGCCGGAATGGGCAGGAAGAACACCAGAAGCAGCCAGCTGCGCGATGCCTCCGCCGAACGCCGCAAGGGCACCACCACCACCATCACGAGGCGGATTGCCCACTCCACCGACAGATATGCAATCGCCCAGACATCGCCATTTCCAATCATAGTGTCCTCGAGCGACTCCCGCCTGGCTGGGCTGCGTCCCGGCTGCCTGTTGCGCGTCCCTTGTGCCAGACCATGTAGATCAGGTGGAGGGAGACGATGGCCGCACCGAAGCAGAATACCGAGATGTAGGCGTAGGAAAAGAAGACATAGGTGACGACCACCACCGCCATGACAAGCAATCCGAAAATCTTGACGTCGCGGTCACGCACCAGAAGGAACGGCACGATGACGAGCGTCAAATAGATCGCGTATGTCACCGTGCGAGGAATGAGATAATCGAGCAGGTTGATATCCTGATACCGCACCGACCATTGGAAGAACGATGTCGTCAGCCAGCCCTGATGGGCGAAATAGGGCAAATATTGCAGGCCGCCCAGCATCGCGCCTGCGATGATGAAGGGGATGAGGATGCGCCGACGTGCCCCGGTTTCGATTGCATAGGCCGAGAGCGGCACCCAGATGGGCCAGACGATCCAGGTGAAGAACATGTAGACGAGCGAATATTGGCTCGCGAGAGCGGCATCACCGGCGGCACCGGCCGTCCAGACGAGCCCCTCCACGAACTGCTGCAGGCCGAACAGCAGCGGCAGCGTGCCGATCGCCAGATAGCGCACATCGCTGCGGATGGCTCGGACGATGGTGGCGGTCCCGGCAGGCACCAGGATGGCCGCCGCGGCGAAGCTGACCTCAGCAGATAGGCACATGTCGGACCTCGATGGTTGGAGGGAGAGCCTCGGAAAACGGCCTGGGCCGCATTGGCAACGGCGGCTTGTCGCGCATGCCGCCATGCCGATCCGAATTTGCGAGACTAGGTCTGCCGCGCCAACATGACCCGGAAGCGTGACAGTGCCGTCGCCAGAAAGGCGGCGCCGAGCGATGCCATGATCGAAAGATCCATCCATACGACGTCGAGGCCCGCACCTCGGAAGAGCACGGCCTGGGCAAAACGCACGAAATGCGTCGACGGCGATATGTACATGATGTCCTGCAGCAACGGCGGCATGCTCTCGAACGGGGCGAAGCTGCCCGACAGCAGGAACATCAGCACGAACACCGGGATGGACAGGAGCGAGAACTGGGGCATCGAGTTGGCGATCGTGGCGAGCATGATCCCGAGCGAGGTGACCGCGAACAGGTAGACGGCGGCCCCGACGAGGAACAGCTCGACCGAACCGACGATGGGGATGCCGAGCGCGGTGTTGACCACGACGCGGAGCGAGAAGGCGGCCGCGAGCAGTACGACCAAGGCATTGGCCCAGATCTTGGCGACCGCGATCTCGCTCGATCGCACGGGCATCACCAGGAGGTGCTCGATGGTGCCGCGCTCGCGCTCGCGCATGACGGCCGCGCCGACCAGGATTATGGAAAGGATGGTGATGTTGTTGATCACCCCCATGCTTGCCGAAAACCGCATCGCCTCCAGGTTCTGGTTGAACATGGCGCGGACAACCGGCTCGATGGGAATGACCGAACCGGCGCCCTCGGCCTTGAGGAACGCGGCGGTCTCGCGGGCGATGATCTGCTGGATGTAGGCCGTGCCCACGGCGGCCTGGCTCACGGCCGTCGCATCGACGTTGATCTGGATGGATGGGCCCTGGTTTGCGATCAGATCGGCTTCGAGCTTCGGCGGTATCTCGAGAATGAACGTGAAGTAGCCCTTGTCCAGCAACCGATCGACCTCCGAGCGGTCGATCTCGCGCGGCGGCTGGAAGAAGGGCGGCTGGAGCGCATCCTTGATGCGGGCGGACAGCGCCGACTGGTCCGCGTCCACGACCGCGACCAGCGCGTTGTTCACGTCGGTCCGCATGGCGGTCGATTCGGTATAGACCGCGAAGGTGAAGACGTAGGCGATGAGCGCCATCATCACCACGTCGCTCGACAGGCTGGCGAGCTCCTTGAAGCCGAGCCGAAGCACATTCTGCAGCCAGCGCAGCACGGTCAGGCCCCCTGCTTTCGGACGGCCAGGCGCGCGGCCAACAAGAACGCCATGCCGAAGCCTAAGAGCACGCCCATTTCCTTCAGGAATGCGCTCATGCCCAGCCCCTTGGCGAACACGCCCAGGCTGACGGTCTGGAACCACAGCGACGGGAAGATGAGGCCCATCAGGCGGCCCGGGCCCTCGAGCGCCGACGGGGGAATGAGAAAGCCCGAGTAATGCGCAGCCGTCATCGCCGTGACGACGGCGGTGCCGAAGATGGCCGCGACCTGGGTCGACACGAAAGCCGAAACCAGAAGGCCGAAGGCCGTGGCCGCGAATACGTAGAGAGCCGCGGCAACGGAAAGTGCGATGATCGATCCTTTCGGCCAGACGCCCAGAATGCCGCCCGCCATGACGAGCAGGCTCGCATAGGTTAGGATGCCCACGGCGATGTAGGGCAGCTGCTTGCCGAGAAGATACTCGCCGACTGTCGCGGGCGACGCATAGACGTTGGTGATCGAGCCCAGTTCCTTCTCCCGCACCACGCCGAGCGCGGTCAGCATTGCCGGGAAAATGATCAGCAGGAGCATGATGCTTCCCGGCGTGATCGCAAACACGCTGCGGAAGTCCTGGTTGTATCGGAACCGAGGCTCGACGGAGACCGGGAGCAGTTGCGGCTCCCTGCCCTCCGCGCGGCGGTAGCGCTCGTTGGTATAGGCCAGCACCGCGCCACCGATATAGGCGCGGGCGGTCTCGGCAAGGAAGGTATTGCCGCCTTCCAGCCAGAAGCTGACCTCGGGCTGGCGTCCTTGCAGCAGATCCCGGCCGAAGCCCGGCGGGATGTCGACGGCAAAGCGCAGTTCCCCCGACTGCAGGCGCCGATCGATCTCGAGTTCGCTCGCCAGCGGCGACCGTTCGGCGAAGTAGCGCGAATTGGAGAACTGCTCCAGAACGAGCCGGCTTTCGTAGGATTGGTCGCGGTCGAGCACCGCATAGCGAAGCTTCTCGATGTCGAACGAGATGCCGTAGCCGAAGGCTGCCATCAGGATGATCGGTCCGAGCAGCGCGAACGCCAGTCGGATGCGATCGCGTAGCACCTCGATCGCTTCGCGCCGCGCAAATGTCCAGATCCGGTAGAGGGACGCAGCGACAGTGCGGTCGGACGCGCTGCGGTCGCGTCCCGCCGCCAGCTCCGGACCGGCAATGGCTGCCACCTCGGCGCTCAGGTCCGGAGCCTGGTTCGCCGCGGGCAGCGCCGGGCTTTGGGCCTCCTCCTGGAGATAGGCGATGAACGCATCCTCGAGGCTCGCCGCATTCCGGCCTTCGCGCACGTCGTCCGGGGTCCCGATCGCCAGCACGCGGCCGGCATTCATCAGCGACACGCGATCGCAGCGCTCCGCCTCGTTCATGAAGTGCGTCGAGACGAAGATGGTCACTCCGTCCCGGCGCGACATCTCGGCCAGAAGGCGCCAGAAACGGTCGCGGGCGGCCGGGTCCACGCCGGAAGTCGGCTCGTCCAGGATGAGCACTTCGGGCCTGTGCAGGCAGGCGGCGGCGAGCTGGAGCCGCTGCCGCATGCCGAGCGGCAACGCCGGCGGAAACGCATCGGCGACGGCGGCCAGGTCGAAGCGCCCGAGCGCAGCGTCGACCCGCTCTTGAAGTTCGCCGCGGGAAATGCGGAACAGCCTGCCGTTCAGCTCCAGGTTGCCGCGCACCGTCAGCTCCTCATAGAGCGAGAAGGACTGTGACACGTAGCCGATCCGCATGCGCGTAGCGATATCGCGGGCGTCGACAGGCTTGCCCAGCAGCTCGGCGCGTCCCTCGGTCGCCGGCAACAGTCCCGCGAGCATCTTCATGGTCGTCGACTTGCCGCAGCCGTTGGGACCCAGGAAGCCGAAGATCTCGCCCCGTTCGATCTCGAAGCTGACATGGTCGACGGCGGTGAAGTCGCCGAACCGCATGGTGAGGTTCTCCGCCGAGATCGCCGGCGGACCGCCCGCCTGAACCAGCTTTGGGATGACCAGCGGCGAGCGTTCGCCGCGGCGTTCGGGCCGTTGCAGGGCGACATAGGCCTCCTCTAGGGTGCCGGCGCCCACGCGTGCGAGAACCTCCGATGTCGGGCCGGCGGCCAGCACCTTGCCCTCGTCCATCGCCACGATGCGCTCGAAGCGCGCGGCCTCGTCCATGTAGGCGGTGGCGACCAGGATCGTCACCGAGGGGCGGCTTGCGCGCATCCGGTCGATCAGGTCCCAGAACTGGCGGCGCGACAGCGGATCGACGCCGGTCGTCGGCTCGTCGAGGATCAGAAGGTCGGGATCGTGGACCAGCGCACAGCACAGCCCGAGCTTCTGCTTCATCCCCCCGGACAGCTTGCCGGCGGGCCGATCCGGGAACGGTGCGAGCCCGGTGGCTTCGAGCAGAACCGCGATCCTGGCCCGGCGCTCCTCGGCGCTCTGCCCGTAGAGCCGACCGAAGAAGTCGATGTTCTCGACCACCGAAAGCGACTGGTAGAGATTGCGGCCGAGCCCTTGCGGCATGTAGGCGATGCGGGAAGCCACCGCGTCGCGATGGGCGCGCGAAGCCATGTCGCCGGCAAGGACCGTGGCCGATCCGGACTGGATGCGGCGCACGCCGGCGATCAGGCCAAGCAGGGTCGACTTGCCGACCCCGTCGGGACCGACGAAGGCGACGCTCGCCCCGGCCGGGATCGCGAGGCTGACGTCGTCGAGCGCGAGCGTTTCGCCATAGCGGTGGACGATCTGCTCGACGCGAACGGACGTTTCGGTGTCGTCAGGGGACATTCGGCAGCCTCGGCGCGAGATTGGCCGGCCACGTGGCGGTGCTGTTGACCTTCACATAGGCGGTGCCCGTCATGCCCGCCTTCACGTAGCCCTGATAGGCCCGCAGCAATTGCGGATCGACATGCAGGTTGACGCGATACATGAGCTTTTCCCGCTCATTCGCCGTCTCGACATATTTCGGCGTGAACTGCGCCTCCGCGGCGACGAATTCGACCATGGCCGGAACGACGTATTCGGGGGCGCTGTCGAGGACGATGCGCGCCTCCGACCCGAGTTCGACCCGCCCGGCCTGGCCGGTGGGCAGAAAGATCGTCATGTGGGCATCGGACAGGTCGAGCAGCGTCAGCACGCGTCCGCCGGGCGGGACGACCTCGCCTTCCTGGGCGAGCTGGTACTCGACACGGCCGGCGACCGGCGCCTTCAAGGTCATGTCGGCGATCACGGCTTCGATCTGCGTCACCTGGGCCAAGGCTGCCTCGGTGGCGGCATTGGCATCCTCGACGGCGACCTTGGCGCTCTCGAGGATCGCTTTCGCGACGTCCCGCTGCGCCGTGCGCCGGTCCAGCTCCGCCGGAGCCGAGGCGCTGGTGCGCACGAGTTCGACGACCCGTCCGAGTTCGGTCTCGGCAAGCTTCAGCTCGGCCTCGCGCAGGACGACGTCGGCCTGGGCACGGGCGATGCTTTGGTGGGCGCGGTGGACGGCGGCCTTCGCCGCGGCCAGCTGAGCCAGGGTCTCGGTCGTGTCGACACGGACGAGAACGTCGCCCTTCTGCACGACCGCCCCCTCGTCGACGCGCACCTCGGCCAGGCGGCCGGCATATTTCGTCGCGACGTCGACGCGCTCGACCTCGATGCGGCCGTTGGCGCGCGCCAGCCCTTCGGGGATGCGGGCGGCCTGCAGCTGCGACCAGTATGCATATCCGCCCCCCGCGGCGGCACCCACGACCAGAATTGCAAGCACTGGAGCAATACGCATGACGACGGTTCGCGGCTGGAGTGGTTGTCAAAGGTTCACGTCCGGTCCCGCAGCCACAGAATTGTCGACTGCCGGACCTTCGATCGTCTGGACGCTACCTCAGGCGGGCCCGACTGAATTTAATCTGCATCAAGGTTTTGCGGGCGCCCTCGCGATAGCCAGGAGGTCGACCGGCTGGCAGCCCCGGCAACGTCTGGTGGCGCAATCCGGTCGCGAACGCGCGGCGGCGGAGCCGTCGCAACACGATGACCAGTCAAGCAACCTGGTCGACCCGGTCAAGAGGAGTCCCAGGGATGAAGACGGCCACTCTCGATGTCAGCGGCATGCTGTCCATGCTCGACTATCAATGCGTCGAAAAGCAACTCGGCCAGTTGCGCGGGGTAAAGCGGGCGACGTCCAACATCGCCTCCAACAGCGTGACCGTCGAGTACGATGATGCCGTCGTCGGCATCTCGCTGCTCAAGGAGAAGATCGACGAGTGCGGCTTCCACTGCAAGGGCGAGGTCGTGCCCAGTCACATCCGTGCGACGCACCCCGACGGTGCGCATGCAGAGCCCGCAGCCGCGGCGGGTGCGAAGGGGCATGGCCACGACCATGGCGGCCACGCCGCCCCGGGCGCGGCGAAGCCGTCACGCCCGATGGCGCCCGAGGTGGCGCACGAAATGGGCCATGGTGCCGGCATGGACATGCAGGGGATGGTGCGCGACATGCGCAACCGCTTCTGGGTCAGCCTCGTCTTCGCGGCACCGATCTTCCTGTACTCGCCTATGGGAATGTTCACGCCGCCGGCGCCGCCGTTCGGGCTGAGCCTCGACCTCTGGCTGTTCTTCCTGGCCACGGCGGCGATCCTGTACCCCGGCTGGCCGTTCGTCGTCGCCGCGGTCCGGGCGCTGCGCAACGGCGTCCTCAACATGGCCGTACTGGTGCTGCTCAGCGTCGGCACGGGATACCTGTTCAGCGTCGGCACGACGTTCCTGTTCGAAGGCCAGCAGTTCTACGAGGCATCCGCGGTGCTCCTGGTCTTCATCCTGCTGGGCCATTGGCTGGAGATGCGGGCGCGGGCGGGCGCTTCGGAGGCGATCCGGGCGCTGCTCGATCTGGCGCCGCCCAAGGCGACGGTGCTCCGCGACGGCCGTGAACTCGAGATCCCGACCGCCGAGGTGGTCGTGGGCGACACCATCGTCATCCGCCCGGGCAACAAGATCCCGGTCGACGGGACGGTGACGGACGGCATCTCGCAGGTCGACGAATCGATGCTCACCGGCGAATCCATGCCGGTCGGCAAGAAGCCAGGAGACGCGGTGATCGGCGCGACGATCAACAAGAGCGGTACCTTCCGCTACAGCGCCACCAAGGTCGGCGCCGACACGGCCCTCGCCCAGATCGTCAAGCTGGTGCAGGAGGCGCAGAATTCCAAGGCGCCTGCGCAGCTGCTCGCCGATCGTGCTTCGCAATGGCTGGTGCTCATCGCCATCATCATCGGGCTCCTCACCTTCGTGGCCTGGTATTTCTGGCTGGGTCAGCCGCTGCTTTTCGCCCTGACGCTGACGATCACCGTGTTCGTGATCGCCTGTCCCGATGCGCTTGGCCTTGCAACCCCCATGGCGGTGATGGTCGGCACCGGCCTCGGCGCCATGAACGGCATCCTGTTCAAGAATGCCGCGGCGCTCGAGGACGCGACGAAGCTCGACGTCATCATCTTCGACAAGACCGGCACCCTGACCGTCGGCCAGCCGGAGGTCGTCGAGGTGGTGACGGCCCCTGGAGCCAGCGCCGATAACGTGCTGGCAGCGGCAGCGGCCGTCGAGCAGGGCTCCAGCCACCCGCTGGCGCAAGCCATCCTGCGCCGTGCGCAGGGCCTCGCCGTACCCGCACAGAAGGCCTTCGAGAACCTGGAAGGCATGGGCGCCCGCGCCGACGTCGATGGCGATACGGTGTTCCTGGGCAACCGCAGGCTGATGGACCTCGAGAAGCTCGATCTCGGGCCGATCGAAGCGGATGCGCAGAGGCTGCAGGGCGCCGGCCGCACGGTGGTGCACGTGGCGCGCGCCGGTAAGGTGATCGGCCTGGTCGCCATCGCCGATGCGCCGCGTCCGACGGCAGCTGCGACCGTCGCCAAGTTGCGGGAACGCGGCGTGCAGGTCGCCATGCTCACCGGCGACAATGCCGGCACGGCCCAGCGGATCGCCGGCGACCTCGGGCTCGACATGGTGCTCGCCGACGTCCTCCCCGGACAGAAGGCCAGCAAGATCAAGGAACTGCAGGCGCAGGGCAAGAAGGTCGGCATGGTCGGCGACGGCGTCAACGACGCGCCCGCGCTCACCCAGGCCGATGTCGGCTTCGCCATCGGCGCCGGCACCGACGTCGCCATCGAGAGCGCCGACGTCGTGCTTATGAAGAGCGACCCCTACGACGTCGTCGGCGCGGTCGAACTCTCGCATGCGACCTTGCGCAAGATGCACCAGAACCTGTGGTGGGCCGTCGCCTACAACGTCGTCGCGTTTCCCCTCGCCGCCGGCGTCCTCTACCCTGTCCTGCTCAGCCCGGAGGTTGCCGCGCTGGCCATGTCGGGAAGCTCGGCGATCGTCGCCGTCAACGCCCTGATGCTCAAGCGCACAAGGCTGGCCGGCATCACGCGCCATAACGCGCAGGAACCGTCCCTGCGCCCGACCCAGGCCACGGCCTGACACGGGAGGCCAGCGTGCGTGGTCTATCCTGGCATGCCTTCTCGGCCATCCTGGTCGCGATGTTCGCGATCAGCGTCGGTTACGGCATCGTGCTGCCGGTCCTGCCGTTCCTGCTCGAACGGGTGGCCGGCAGCACCGACCCGGCCGCACTTTCCCGCCACACGGGGCTTTTGACCGGCGCCTACATCCTCGCCATCTTCCTGTTCGCACCGATGTGGGGCAAGCTATCGGACCGCAGCGGGCGTCGTCCCGTCCTGCTGGTCGGCCTGCTCGGCTTCGCCGCGACGGCCCTGCTTTTCGCGACGGCCGAAAGCCTGCCGCTGCTCTACGCCGGCAGGTTCCTCAGCGGCCTCTTTGCCGCCGCCATCACCCCGGTGGCCTACGCGCTGGTCGGCGATCATGCGCCGTCGAAGAGGTGGCGCGCCCACCGGTTCGCCATGATCAACATCGCCGGCATGGCCGGCTTCTTCGTCGGCCCCCTGCTCGGCGGTCTCGTTGCCGGCGATGCCGGCAAGCTCCCGGTCACGACGGGCGATCGCCTGCTGTTGACCCCGTTCATCGCCGTCGTCGCCCTCGCCCTGGCGGCGGCGCTCATGGTTCGGGTGTTGCTGCCGGCCGCCGTCGGGCGCCAAGCCTCCATGGCCGCGGCTCCTCGCGTTCAAGCCGATCGGGCGGTCGTGCTTCGTCTGCGGGCCGTCGCTTTCGTGACGGCACTGGCGGTCGGGTCGTTCGAGGTCGGACTGGCGCTGCGCGGCAAGCAGATCCTCGGACTCGACGCCGCCCATATCGGCGTCATGTTCGCCGAATGCAGCCTGGTCATGTTCATCGTCCAGGCGCTGGTATTCTCGCCCTTCGTCGATCCCGGACGCACGCGCTGGCTGATTGCCCCTGGCCTCGCGACCCTCGCGGCAGGGCTGGCCATCGTTCCGCTCGCAGAGACCACGATCGCCATGACCGTCGCCGTGGCTCTGATCGCGGCCAGCGCCGGCATCCTGTCGCCGGTCGCCACTTACTGGGCGTCGCTCGGCTCGACCGAAACGCAAGGCGCAGATCTCGGCCGGATGACGGCCGCGGCGAGCCTCGGCCAGGCCGCCGGCTCCGGCGCCGGCGGTTTCCTGTTCGACGTCACGTTCCTGCCCTACGCCGGATTTACGGTCACGGCGCTGATCGTTGCCGCCGGCCTGGTGGTGAGCCTGCCCCTGCCCCGCCTGCTCCGTCCGATCGCGGACGAGCAAACCCAGCGGGGCCGAAATCTGCAGCAATGAAGGCTGACGCCGGGCAGCCCCATCCATCTTCCCGGAAGGCTGGGAGGTGTTGGTCAACCGCCCGTGGCTGCAAGCGCGCGGGCTTTCAGGATCTTGACCGTGCGCAGCGTCGTGAGCTCGATCAAACCGAGCCCCTTGAGCTTGGTCAGGACGCGCGAGACGGTCTCGAGCGACAGGCCGAGATAGTCGCCGATGTCCGAGCGGGACATCGGAAGGTCAATAAGGTCGACATCGCCCTGCCGGACCGACATGTCCAGCAGGAAGGCAGCCACGCGCTCGACGGCGTTCTGGCGGCCGAGGACCAGAAGGTGCTCCTGGGCCCGCACCAGACCGCGGAGGGCCAAAGGCAGGATCTGCCTGGACAAGTCAGCCCCGGCCGAAAGCCGGATCGAGCAGACCGCGGTGGTCACGACGGCGTCGGCGGAGAAATGATGGGTGCGGTCCGCTTCGAACCCGAACACCTCGCCCGGCAAGTAGAATGCCGCGATCTGGCGCCGTCCGTCGGCCAGCAGGCGATAGGTCCTCACGCAACCGAACTTGACCTCGTAGAGGCAGCTGACCTCGTCGCCTTCGCAGAAGATCTCGGAACCGGCAGGGTGGAACGAGACGGGCATCGGGTCGCCGAACAGGCTTTCCCGATCCCAGCCGGCCGCGTCCACGGCCTGGCGATCCTTGAAGGACTGTATCCTGCGGTGCAGCGTCATGGTTCCCTCCTGCGCATGAGAGATCTATGGCGCGACCGCGGCCGCAGGAAAATTCGGTTACATCCCTACGTAGCTCTACTTAGTCCGCCGGCGGACGACGCTGCTCAAGCAATTCCAGGAAAAGTGCGCAGCGGTTTTCCGTCCGGAATTGCGTCAAAACAAGGAGATAGAGCGCTTCCGCGATTCGAAGAAAAGCGGAAGCGCTCTAGCGGGATCCCAGGCCGGCTTCGAGCGCCATGCGGACGAGCTCGGGCAGGCTTCTCGCCTCCATCTTGGCCATGACGTTGGCGCGATGCACCTCGACCGTCCGCGGGCTGATGTCGAGGTCGAAGGCAATGGTCTTGTTCGGCAGGCCGGCAACGACCGCCGCAAAGACCTCCCGCTCCCGCTCGCTCAGCGTCGCAGCGCGGCTGCGGATCGCCGCCGCGTCCTCCTGAACCTCCACCTTCGCAAGGGCCGCGATGGCGCGTTCGATCGCCGCGATCAGCACTTCGTCCTGGAAGGGCTTTTCGATGAAATCCACCGCCCCCGCCTTCATGGCCTCCACCGCCAGGGGCACATCGCCGTGTCCGGTGATGACGATCGTGGGTACGTGGTTCGGAAGCTGACGCAGCCGCCGCAGCAGTTCAATGCCATCCAGGTCCGGCATGCGCAGGTCGGTGACGAGGCATCCGTTGCGCATGTTCGGCGCGATGCCGAGGAATGCGAGCGCCGATTCGTGCTGGCGCACCGTGAACCCCGACATGGTCAGGAGAAAGGCCAGCGATTTCCTGACTGCCTCTTCGTCGTCGACGATGTGAATGACATAGTCGCCCTTATCCATTGCTCGCCCCTTCCTCGTATGCAGGCAGGGTGAACCGGAACGTCACGCCGCCATGGGCATTGCGCGTCATGCTGATGCCGCCTCCATGGGCCTCGACGATCCGTTTGGATATCGACAGGCCGATCCCCATTCCGCCCGGCTTCGTCGTGGTGAAGGGCTTGAACAGTTGCGAAGCCACCTCCTCGGAAATCCCGGACCCGGTATCCGAGACTTCCACCACGACCTCGCCCACCTCGCCCGGCGACGTGCGCACGGTCAGCAGGCGCGTCTCGCTGTCGCGCATGGCCTCCATCGCGTTGCGCATCAGGTTGGTCAGGACCTGCTGGATTTGCACCTTGTCGGCCATCACCATCACAGCGCCGGGGGCGAACTCGAAGATTGAACGGACGCCCCGCTCCTTCGATCCCATGAGGGCGAGCGCCCCGGCTTCCTCGACCAGCGTGTGAACCTCCACCGGCGCCTTTTCGGTTTCTCCGCGCATGACGAACTCGCGAAGGTGCCTGATGATCTGGCCGGCCCTCAGCGACTGGCTGGCCATTTCCGAGAGCGCTTCGGGCAGGTAGGCCATCGCCTTGTCCGGGCTGTCGCGCAACATGCGGTTCGCACCCTGGGCATAGTTGGCGATCGTCGACAGGGGCTGGTTGAGCTCATGCGCCAGCGTGGAGGCCATCTCGCCGAGTTCGTTCAACCGCGCCAGTCGTGCCAGTTCGCCCTGGATCTCCTGCAGGCGAGCAGCAGATTCTTCCCGTTCGGTCAGGTCGCGAATGAAGCCGGTGAAATAGGTCTTGCCGTCGACCTTCATCTCTCCCACCGCAAGCTTCATAGGAAAGGTGGACCCGTCCTTGCGGCGGCCAACGACCACGCGATCCACCCCGATGATGCGCTTTTCGCCGGTGGCCAGGTAGCGCTGGATGTAGCCGTCGTGCCCGCTCCGGTAAGGTTCCGGCATCAGCATGCGGATGTTCTGGCCGCGGACTTCCTCTTCCTTGTATCCGAACTGGCGGACGGCCGCCGCGTTGAATGAGACGACGGTCCCATCGCCCTCGATGACGACGGTGGCGTCCAGGACCGTATCCAATATGGACCCGAGATGGACTTCGCGTTCCTCCAGAGCCTTCCGCGTGACTTCGATGGAGTCCCAGGCGCGGTGGAGAAGTTCGCCGATCGCCGCCATCGCGACGCCGACGGCGACGAACAGCAGCACCGCCGCCGCATTTTCGGTCTGGTACAGGTCTTCCCCGAAGAAGTACGAGCCTGCGAAGACCGACATTGCCACCGACAGCAGGCCGGGGCCGATGCCTCCTAGGATCGAGGCGAGAAGGATGGCGGGCACGAACAGCGTGAAGGCCGCCCGCTCGGCGAGCACGTCCTGAAGCACGATGCGGACAAGGAGAGCCGCCGCTACCGTCAGGAAGGCAACGAGATACCCCGCCATCCCCTTGTATCGCAAAGGGAAGGTATGCGGGCTGACGCGCGTGGACAGGGAACCGCCATCCATGATGCGATCTTCTCAAATGTCATCGGTTGCCGGACGTAAGCACCAGGGTCGGTATACAACAGCCCCTGCCGCTCAGCCATCGAATCTGCCTCGACATATGAAGACATCGCGCGTTTGTTGATTTCTATCAATGCGCTACGAAGGTATTACAAGAATTCAACAGCATTGCCGTCCGCAATGCCCGACCGACGGGCAAGCATTGCGGACTGCCGCTGGCTTGGCCGGTCCTGACGCCCAGGTGAACCCACGCGCGTCCGCGGAACGGCACGGCGACCTACGGGCGTTCCACCCGGGCGACGCGGTAGGTGTGCATGGCTCCCTTGCGGCCGATCGACAGGTATTCGCCGACGATGAACTGCTCCTCGCCGAGCCGAAATCCGATCTCGTCGTCGCCCTCGCCCTCGGCATAGTCGAAGTACCATTGGCCGCCGGGCTTGCGCCGGACGAGGCCGATCAGGTCTTCCGCCCGTTCGGAGAATTTCCTAACGCGGCAAAGCGCCTGGTGCGATTTCCACTCGGCGGCGGCGATGCGTCCGGCATCGTCCAGGGGAATGAGCAGGTCATAGCCCGCGTCCCGGTCACCCTCGGGATGCCCCTTCTCGCGGGCGAGGAGCAGCCGGACACTGCGGAAGCCCGGGGTGAAATCCTTGATCGTCGGCATGGCAGGTTCCTTTCCGGTCCATGACTACCGCACGGTGCGCAAGCGGCATTGATCGAGGTCAATCCCGATCTGCTCCCTCATTGGATCGGTGATATTGCAAGCGCAGCCGCTCCCAGGGCCAGGGCGGTCGCGGTGGCCGCCAGGAACGCCGCCGAGAAGCGCAGCGGTCCCGCCATGGCCGCCAGGGCGAAGCGCCCGGCCGCGTTGGCGGCGAGCGCGACGAGGACGGCCAGGGCCGACGCACCGACCGAACTCTCCGCGGCGCGGCGAAGCGCGCTGAGGACTGCGACGTCGACGTCGAAAAGACCTGAAACGGCCGAAGCGGCGACCATGCCCGCGTCTCCGAAAAAGCCCGACAGGATGGCGCTAGCCACCGACACCGTCGCGAAGAGGCCGGCAAACACGAGCAGCGGACCCAGTTCGAACGGATTGCGCATCGCAGCTTCGGGAAGCTGCTTGGCGCCGGGGATCGAAAACAGCAGCACGCCGCTGGCGACGAAGCCCGCCGCCGCCGCCAAGGCGGGCAGCGCCACGACGGCCGCCACGGCCGGCTGCACGAGCAGGGCGATGGCGAGGACACGGACGACGGATACGGCGGCGGCAAGGGATGCCGCGCCGGCCATCGCCCAGACACTCTCGCTCGACTTCGCGGCCCGCGCCAACGCCACCGTCACCGCCGTCGACGACACCACCGCGCCGGCGACCGCGCTCACCAAAAGCCCTCGTGCAGGCCCGAGGACGCGCACGGCCACGTAGCCCAGATAGGAAATCGCGGCGATCAGGACCGTGAAAATCCAGACCTCGCGCGGATTGAAGCCTTGCCACGGGTCGATCGCTCTGTCCGGCAGGAGGGGCAGCACGATCATGGTCATCACCGCCAGGATCAGCGCCGACCGAAGCTCGACCCAGGTGAGCCGTCTGAGCAGGCCGTGCAGCACCTCGCGGCTGGCCAGCAGGGCTGCGAGCGCTGCACCGCCGGCGGCCGCCGCGCGATAGTCCCCCGCGACCGCCAGCGCGCCAAGGCCGAACACGGCAAGCCCTGCCATCACGCTGGTCACGCTGAAGTCGTCGTCGTGGATCGCCTCCCTGGCCTTGAACCAGGAGAAAACCGCCGCAAAACCGAGGAAGCCCGCGATCAGTATCGAAGATGCGGACAGCGCCATGGCGAGCTCGGCAAGAACGCCGCCGAGCAGGCCCGATACGCCATAGGTGCGGATGCCGGCGGTCCGGCTGCCCTCCGGCGCGTTCCTTTCCTGCCAGCCGCGCTCCAGGCCGACGAGAAGGCCGACTGCCAGCGCGAGTCCCAGGCGGGCTATGATCGCATCCATGTCCGTTCTTTCATCGGCGCGTGGACGTCTTGCGGCTGTCCGGGCTCGGCGGCTTCGCGAAACCGGCAACGGCATGGTCCGAGCGGCGCCGACGAGCAGGTTGCGCCGCCGCGCCTTCCGATCCAGGCACATCGCTGCTCCAGCGCGGCGGTTGGCCCGGCCCAAGGGCGCGCAGGGCGTTGACGATCACCGCCACGTCGATCGCCTCCTGCAGCAGCGCGCCGGCAACCGGGGTGATGAAGCCGGCGGCGGCCGCGACCATGGCCGCGCCGGACAGGACGAGCCCGACGATGACGCTCTGGGAAGCGATCGCCCTTGTGCGCTGGGCGATCTCGACGGCGGCCGCCACTGGCCGCAGGCGATCGGCAAGAACGATGACGTCGGCGGCGGCCGATGAGGCGGTTGCCCCCCTGGCGCCCATCGCGATCCCGACCGTGGCGGTGGCGAGCGCCGGGGCGTCGTTGATGCCGTCGCCGACCATGATGGTCGTCGATTTCTCGTTTTCGCGACGCACGATGGCCACCTTGTCGGCAGGCGCTGCATCGGCCAAGACCTCGTCGAGGCCGAGCGTCGTGCCGACGCGCTCCGCCGTTTCGGCATCGTCGCCCGTCAGCATCAGAAGCCGGTCCACACCGGCCTTCCGGAGACTAGAGACCGTCTCGACGGCATCGCCACGCAGCCCGTCGCCGAAGACGAAGATCCCGGCGAGCCGTCCATCCACCTCGACAAAGACGGTGAGCACCGGCTGCTGCCGATAGCGGGCAAGCACGCCCTCCGCCCAGCTTGGCACATCGCGGTCGGAAAGGACGAGGGATTTCGATCCGGCGCACAGCTCCTGCCCGCAGACCCGGCCCCTCAGTCCCGAGCCGCGAAATTCGCGAACGTCCGTCGGGTGACCGAGCACGAGGCCACGCCGCCTGGCCGTCGCGACGATGGCTTCCGCAAGCACATGGTGGGAAGCCTGTTCGAGCGAAGCGAGAAGGCGGAAGAGCTCGTCGCTGTCGCGCCCCGGCGCGGCCGTCGCTTCGATGAGTTCCGCGCCGCCATGCGTCAGCGTACCGGTCTTGTCGAAGATCGCGGTGCGGGCTTTGGCCAGCGCCTCCAGCGCGGCACTTCCCTTCACGAGAACCCCACGCCTTGCCGCCTGCGAGATTCCGGCGACGAAGGCGATCGGAGCGGCGAGGATCAGCGGGCAAGGCGTCGCAACCACCAGCACGGAGAGCGCACGGATCGGGTCTCCGGAGAGCAGCCAGGCAATCGCCGCCACCGCCAGGGTCAGCGGCAGCATGACGATGGCGAAACGATCCGCCATCCTGACATACGGCGCCTTGGCGGTCTGGGCCGCCTCGACCATGCGCACGATACCGGCATAGGTGCTCTCGCGCGCGATGGCGGTCGCGCGCATGTGGAACGGCTCGCCCGCATTGACGGTGCCGCTACGGAGCGGCTCCCCGGCTTGGCAGCGCTTCGCCAGGGGCTCTCCCGTGACCGCCGATTCATCTATCCGGGCGGACCGCTCCAACAGGACACCGTCGACCGGCACAAGCTCCCCGGCGCGGACCAGCAGGCGGTCCTCGATCCGGACGTCGTCGACGGGGATTCGCTGCAATCCCACTGCGGAGAGCCGATGGGCGATCCGGGGTGAGCGGTCGGTCAGCGCCCTGAGGTCGCGTTCGGCCTTGCCCCTTGCGAAGTCCTCGATGACCGTACCGCCGACATACATGATGGCGATCACAAGTCCGGCCAGGGTCTGGTCGAGGACGATCGCGGCGGACATCGAAATCAGGGCGATCGCATCGACGCCGACGCGCCCGGCCAGGAGATCCAAGACAATGGACCTCGCGAGACTTAGCGCCACCGGCACAGTCGCCAGCACGCGTATCGTGTCGGAAGGAATGCCTACGACGGCCTGGGCCTCGCCCAGGAAACCCGCAACGAGTCCGGTCAGTGCGATCGCAAGTAGGGTTTTCCTGAACAGCGGCTCGTTCACGGCGGTCTCTCGGCCTGCTAGGTCCAGCCGGGATGCAATCTGGCTGCGAGCCAACGATCGAAACCGACCGTCGCCGTATCCGGGCAGCCGACCACGTTGCCGATGCCGTCCATCTTCCAGCCGGCACCTGCTCCGCAGGCAGCCATAACGTTTCCCATTGCGGATCCATCCCTCCTGTCGTCCCTCTTTCGGGTATTGCCGGGCTTCGCGCCTTGACGCACGTCAATCCCGCTCGACGTCGCCGTGCCTTGACCTAGCGCAAGGCACGACGGCTCGCTTCGCGCTAGTTCTGGCGCCAGGCAAATCCTTCGAGAGGTCCCAAGCCATGCCATTCAGGACAATTCTTGCGATCACGGGCGTCCGCGACGGAGACGGCGACATCAAGCTGGCCGCCGGACTGAGCGAACAGACGGGAGCCCATCTTTCCGTGATGGCCGTCGCGCTGGCCGCTCCGCCGCCGATCGGCGACTATGCAGCCCCGCTGTCCGACGCCTGGGCGGAGGAGCGGCGGATGGACATGGCGAACCTCGACAAGCGGACCCAGGCGGTGCAGGGCCTCCTGGCGGCCATGCCGATCTCCAGCGACGTGACCAGCGCATATGCCGAGATGGGCTGGTCGGACGAGATCATCGGCCGGCGTGCCCGCTACGCCGACCTGACCGTGATCGGCCCGGAGATGCTTTCAGGCGGAACGCTGAGGAACAAGGCCATGGAAGGGGCACTGTTTTCGTCGGGAAGGCCGGTTCTTCTGGCGCCCGCCGGCACCGCCCCGACCCTCAAGCCGAAGCGGGTGATGGTCGCGTGGGATTCCCGCCTCGAGGCATCGCGCGCCGTTCGGGAAGCTCTGGAAATCCTCGCCCGGGCCGACGAGGTCCGCGTCGTTCTCGTCGATCCCGTGGAGGGAGAATACGATCATGGCGAAGAACCGGGAGCGGATGTTGCGGCCTATCTCGCCCGCCATGGCGCCAACGTCGCGGTGGACCGGTTGCCGAAGTCCGGCCAGGATGTCGCCGACGTGCTCAGGCGCCACGCCGGCGACATGTCCGCCGACCTGCTGGTCATGGGGGCCTACGGGCATTCAAGGCTGCGCGAGCGCATCTTCGGCGGCGTGACCAAGTCGATGCTCGCCGCACCGTCGCTGCCCATCCTCATGGCACGATAGAGGCGTGACGCCAGGGGCAGCGGTTTCAAGCTGCCCCTCGGAAAAACGTCAATCGTCGAGAGCCTCGCGGCCGGACACCTGCTCCACGAAAATGCGGAAGAACAGGTGCGACGAGTGGTCGGCCATGGGCTGTTTGCCCAGTTTGAGACCGCCTGGCTCCCACCAATTGACGTGTGTGCTGAGAAGCCGCCAGGCATGTTCACGAAGTTGCTTGTCCTCCGGAGAATCGCCAAGCTCCTCGTATCGGCCGTCAACGAGCACGCTCCGCCACTGCCGCCCCTCGCCGCGCTCCTCCACCAGAACGCAGACTTGCGGGTTGGAGCGCATGCATTCGATCTTCTTGCCCGGCATGGAAAAGGCGTACAGCCAGTTGCCCGAGTAGCAGCAGTAGAGGGGCACGACGTAGGGCCGGCCGCCATGGGCGCATGCCAGATGACATAGGTGATTGTCCGTCAGGACCTTGGTGCATTCGACGGTCGTGAGCGCTCTCAATCTCATCGCATGATCTCCTCGGGAACGCGCCGCAGTCCAGCCTCATGACCCGCCGCCGTGCGTCTTCCCGATACGGCCGGCATTCGCGCCGTGGCCGGCGCGGCCACCCAAACGTCATTCGCAGATGGAGATTTGCGCTTCCCGGCCAAGGCGACATTGACCTGCGTCAAATGCCGGCCTACCGCTGCCGCGGCACTAGTCCCTCCGGGGAGCGGCGCCCATGTCCGGCAGCGGTCTCAAAGGCTTAGTGTGCGGCTGGCGGCGGAGACGCCTGCCCGTAGCAGTCCGCGCCCGTCTTGGTTCCGCATGGCTTGTTCCAATGTCCGGACGGCACCTGCTGGCACGCGGCGACGATCAACGCCGTGGCCAGCAGCGCCAGCGCCCGCACGCTCCGGATCGCCGGCGTGCGACCTGAGGAGCTTTCCTCATCGATCCGGCCAGCTTTCAAGGTCGTTTCACTCATCGATTTCATCTTCCTGCTCCCACTGACCGATTGAGTTTCCCCGGGTGCCGATCAGCGACACCGCCCGCAGAACTGCGATTGTTTGAGAATGTATCGCCTTCAGCCGGGCCCGCTTTGAGCCAGATCAAAAAGCAGATGCAGGTGCCGTGGAATCAGCCCGGAGCCATGTCACTGCAGCAGCTGTGTTCGACGCCGATGCCAGGGCCGTAAGCCTACCTCTTCTGGAAAGATTTGCGACATAAACATCTTGATCACATCCATTACGTCTAGACATCGTCCACGACATATAAATATTGTTCGTTCTGATACTTTCCTAAAAATGCGTAGAATTTGAGAGCGACATAATACTAGCGTGAACGATCATGGGTACAGGTCATTCGGCAATGGCTGGCTTGGACGGCACCGTCACAGACTTAACGTTGATTGCTCCTATGTGCACCGACCTGCCAACTCCAACATCGTTCGACAGTACTCGGCCTTGTAGTCGACAACGAGCCCCGGCAGGATCTGACGCGGGCAGCCAAGCAGGTAACGTTAAAGCCAAGATGATCTGGCCCCACATGGTCGCGGCACTCTGAGAACTCGCCTAAGAGGCTGTTTGGAAAATCGGATTTGAGGGATTCCCGCCGGGCGTGAAACGTGATTCAGGGCGCGGATGTGGACCGAATCGAGCCGTTGCCG